>NZ_FOIF01000012.1 GCF_900111575.1 Anaerobranca gottschalkii DSM 13577
TATTTTCTGAGGGGATAGAGGGTGTGGGGTTACACCCAATCAGAGTAAACATAGCTTAAGCTGTGTTGACTGATAAATAATTTTGTTAAAATATTTGATTATTTCTATTGATTTTAACAAAATTAATAACCTTGGAATTGTAGATGGTAATCCTTCTGGAGTTTTAGTAACTCAATTATTTATTCAAAGATAATTTTCATCACCCCATTTGGCTGGGGTGTTTTTTATCACCTTTTTTCTTCACCTACATACTATGGTAGAGAAGATAGAAGAAAAGGAGGTTATCCGGTATGGAAGATAAATTTTTTGAGGAAAACATTTTAGAAGATGTAAATGAAGAAGATATGACTAGACATTATAAGCCTAAGCCACCAATTCCACCAAAACCCTTTGAAATTGATTGTATTATAGTTAAAAAAGTATATGATGCTTGCCGTCAACAAGAATGTCAGTTCTTTGAGTTTCCATGGTATTTACCAAATGGCTGGGATGAAGAGGATGTAGCTTATGCTTATACTAAAATAGTACCAAGTTCTGTGACCTATGAAGTAATAGATAGGGAGTTAATCGATGGAGGTCCTTTAGCAAGGGTGCAAGTAGAAGTTTGTGCTCAAATTGAAATGTATGTTGTGAATCAACAAGGAGTTAAAGTAAAAGTAATACCACCTGTTAAAGTTAATAGTAATAATAGTAACAATAACAATAATAATTACAACCTTATTAAGAATATAGTTTGCTTTGAAAAAGATGTTATACTATACATGCCAGATTTAGACAAGATGGAAGTAATAGTAGAAGCTATTTTCCAAGTAGCAGGGGAACCAGTTTTAGAATATCCAGAAGAAGGTCCTGCTCTAGCCTTTATCCCAATTGGTGCTTTCATAATTTTAAAATCTGTAGCTCAAGTACAGCTTCTTGTTCCAACTTATGGTTTCTGCCCTCTTCCCCCTCTTTGCGAAGAGTTCCCAGATACAGACCCATGTGATGATTTCCAACAACTACCATTCCCAGATTTCTATCCACCACAACCTAAATAATCTTAGAGGTCACAGGCTATCCTGTGACCTTATCAATTTAAACATAAATTTTGGCAATTGGTGGTTAATTTCAACATTTTATGATAAAATTAATGTAAAATAATGTAGAGGAGTGGCGGAAATGAGAGGATTAGTTTGGAGATGGGTAATCAATGGTTTAGCCTTATTTTTAACAGCACAGCTTTTTGCAAGTATTGAAATTAAGTCTTTTGGTTCAGCCTTAATCGCCGCTTTAGTATTAGGGTTAGCCAATGCTGTAATCAGACCGATAATTAAAATAATAACTTTCCCTATAACTATCTTGACTTTAGGATTGTTTACTTTTATCATCAATGGTTTTATTTTGTGGTTGGTACAAGCTAATGTTACTGGTTTTGTTATCACCAATTTTTGGTCTGCAGTATTGGGAGCTATTGTTTTAAGTGTTATTAGTGCAATTTTAACTTCTTTAATTTCTGACCAAAATTAAAAAGTGCAAGGAGAGATCTAATATGCCTACAGAAATCAGAAAAAAAGCAAGGGAATTGATGACTGGCTATTGTAAAGTTTGTCCTGTTTGTGATGGTAGGGCATGTAAAGGCCAAGTACCAGGTATGGGTGGTGTCGGTACAGGAAGTTCTTTTTGGGCTAATTTAGAGAGTTTAGCAAAAGTTAAACTTAATATGAGGACTATCCATGATAAAAAGGATCCTGATACTTCCACAACTATTTTTGGAAGGAAAATTTCCCTTCCTGTAATGGTTGGGCCTATGACAGGGACTACCTATAACATGGGTGGAAAAATAGGGGAAAAGGAATTTGTTTCATATCTCGTTGAAGGAAGTTTAAAAGCTGGGTCCCTTGCTATGACCGGCGATGGAGCGGATCCTGCTATGTATAATTCTGGCCTTGAAGCTATTAAGGAATTTGGCGGAGGAATTCCCATTATTAAACCCCGTTCACAACAGGAAATTATATCTAGAATTAAAGAAGGGGAAAAGGCAGGGGCAGTTGCAATAGGTGTAGATATCGATGGGGCCGGTTTAGTAACTATGGCATTAAAAGGTCAGCCGGTAGGTCCTAAAACTGTTGCAGAACTGAAGGAATTAGTTCAATCAACGGCTCTTCCTTTTATTTTAAAAGGGGTTATGACTGTTGATGAAGCGGAATTGGCAGTGGAAATTGGAGCACAAGCTATAGTTGTATCTAACCATGGTGGCAGGGTATTAGATAGCTGCCCAGGGGCTGCAGAAGTTTTACCAGAGATAGCAAAAAGGGTAAAAGGTAAAATAACTATTTTTGCTGACGGTGGTGTAAGAACGGGAATAGATGTCTTAAAAATGTTAGCTTTAGGTGCTGACTGTGTATTAATTGGCCGACCCTTTGTTACTCAAGCCTTTGGTGGAGGTGCCCAAGGGGTAGAGGAATATTACAAGGTTATTCAAAGTCAGTTATACCAAGGTATGATTTTAACTGGCTGTGGTAGTATAAAAGAAATTGATGAAAGAATTATAAGGAAATAGGTAAGATAACCCTATGTATGCTTTTTGGGCATCCATAGGGTTTAACTTAAATGATTAAAAATAAGGGGTGCAAAAATGGAAAATATTTACTACAATTACATAGAAAAGGATCCTAAAGCCCTGTCTTTATTTTCTTATCCCCCTAATTTCCAAGGTTTAAAGGACAAAGTGGCGGACTTAAAGGATAAAAGGGTATCAATAAAACTATGTCATTATTTAAGGGAATATAACAAAAGTTTAGGTTGTAGTGAAAAAACATTGAGAAATATTGATAAGCTGGAATCTGGTGCAAAGGTTGTAATTACAGGACAACAATGTGGCTTACTAGGTGGTCCTATGTACACTATCTATAAAGCTTTGACAGCGGTAAAGTTAGGGGAAAAAATAGAGAAAGAAACAGGGGAACCTATAGTACCAATTTTTTGGGTAGCTGATGAAGATCATGATTGGTTAGAGATCAATAATACGATCCTTTTAGATCGAGAAGGTAACCCGAAAAAATTTATTATAGAGGGAGAGGGTAGTGATTTACCTGCTTACAGGCGGGAAATAGGGGAAGAAACCCTTAATAGATTAATTTCTTTTATTCAAGATTTAGGTTTTTCCACCGAGTATTTACCGAAAATCATCAACTTATTAGAAGTCACCTTTGATAAAAATTACAGTAATTGGTTTGCTAAGTTACTTACTAAATTATTGGAAGGAACAGGTATAGTTTTGGTGGATTCTAAGGCAAAGGTTATCAAAACTGAAAGTAACGGAATATTTCAGGAAATGGTACTAAAGAGAGAGGAGTTAATGAAGGAACTGGAGAAGACAAATAAACAAATCCAGTGCCTAGGCTATCCTCTGCAAAACCCTATTGACTATAATTCTGAAACTAATCTCTTTTTACTAAAGGGAAATTATAGATATAAATTAAGAAAGGAAAAGGAAGTTTTTTTAATTAAAACTGGGGAAGTTTTCAATCAAGGGGAAATAATTCAATATATCGATGAGGGGTTAATAAGCCCTAATGTTTTTTTAAGACCGGTAATTCAAGATGTAGTTTTTCCAACTTTAGCTTATGTGGCAGGTCCTGGAGAAGTAAATTATTTAGCTCAAATAAAAGATATGTATAAAATCTTAACTGGATTTAATTTACCTGTTATTTATCCAAGGCAGAGTTTTTTACTTATAGAACCCCATGTAAAGAAATTTTTAGAAAGATATTCACTGAATTATCCACATATCCACAGTTTAGAACGGTTTAAAAGGGAAGTTATCCACAATAGCCTTTGGGAAGGATTAGAAAGGGATTTTCAGGAGTTAAGAACTGACATTATCCACCAATATAACAGACTTATCGACAAAATATCAACAATAAATCCACAGTTATCCACACTTGGTGATAAAAATCGACAGTTAATTCTCAAGCAAATTGATTTTTTACAAAACAAAACTTATAATGCCCATAAAGAGAAATATCAAGGAATGATCAGAAATATAGAGAAAATCCAAAACAACTGTTATCCTTACAACATTGAGCAGCAGAGAATTGTAAGTCCCTTTTATTTCCTTTTAAAGTATTATCCTAATTTAATCGAAAAAATTACTGAAAACATCCAGTTGGAAAATTTTAAACTACAATATGTTGAATTATAATTCTAATATAAGGTAAAGGGAGGTATTTTTGTGATAGACATTATGGCAATTGGAGCCCATCCCGACGATGTGGAAATTGGGGTGGGAGGGATTTTAGCAAAGTATAAAGGGTCAGATGTAAAAACAATGATCGTTGATTTAACAAAGGGGGAAATGGGGACAAACGGGACACCTCAAATAAGGGAAAGGGAAGGGAAAAGAGCTGCGGAAATCTTAGGCTCTAAGCGGGTGGTTATGGACTTACCCGATGGAAAAATTAAAGTAAGTGAGGAAAATTTAATAAAGGTTATCGAACTCATTCGCCAGTTTAGGCCTCGAATAATCTTAACCCACTATCCTGATCCTGAGCAACATCCCGACCACTATAATAGTGCCCTTTTAGTTAGGCAAGCTGCCCACTTAGCAGGTCTTGCCAAGTATCCTGCCCAGGGAGAAAGATTTCGACCAGAGAGAATATATCATTTCTTTTTACCAAAGTATCTTCAACCTTCCTTTATAGTTGATGTAACCGATAGCTTCCCTATTAAAATGGAGGCTTTAAAGGCCCATGAATCCCAGTTTTTATCTAGGGATAAGGGATTGCCAACTAATGTCAATAGAGAAGATATTTTCGAGGGAATTGAAACTATCGCTAGATACCATGGCCAATCTATCGGTGTTAAATTTGGTGAAGCTTTGTATTATAAAGGGGTATTAGGGGTAGACAATATTATGAATATAGGTATGTTGTAAAGATGTTGAAAATAGGAATTACTTGTTATCCTTCCTATGGGGGCAGTGGTGCTATGGCCACAGAATTAGGAAAGACTTTAGCTGATAAAGGTCATATTGTCCACTTTATTAACTATGAAGTGCCTTTTAGATTAAATGGCTATCACCAAAGGATAGTCTATCACCATTTAGAAATTCCCACTTACCCTTTGTTTAAATATCCACCATATACCTTGGCCTTAGCTTCCCGGATTGCAGAAGTAGCCCTTAATGAGAAATTAGATATAATCCATGCCCATTATGCCATCCCCCATTCAATATGCGGTTATTTAGCTAAGCTTATGGTACCTAATTTAAAATTAGTTACTACCCTACATGGTACCGATATTACTTTAGTAGGTAACGATCAGACTTTCTTCCCTATAACTAAATTTGCCATAGAAGCTAGTGATGGAGTAACCGCAGTTTCCCAAAGTCTTAAAGAAGATACATACAAAATTTTTGATATTAAAAGGGATATCCAAGTTATTTATAATTTTGTCGATACTGCTAGTTATAAAAGGGAAAGAAATTCTAAATTAGTTAATTGTTTAGGTCTTAATGGGAAAAAAGTTGTAATTCACATTTCAAACTTTCGACCTGTCAAAAGAATTACCGATGTTATAGAAATATTTAAAGGAATTAGTGAAAAGGTAGATAGTGTTTTATTGATGATTGGTGATGGGGTGGAAAGGAGTAAAGCTGAAAAGCTGACAGCCAAGTATAATTTAGATGTAAGGTTTTTAGGGCAACAAGCTAATATCATTCCCTTTTTATCAGTAGCAGATCTTCTACTTTTACCATCGGAACAGGAGAGTTTTGGCCTCGTTGCTTTAGAGGCCATGGCTTGCAATGTACCCGTTGTAGGAAGTAAAGTGGGAGGTTTACCAGAAGTGATAAAAGATGGAGATAACGGCTATTTAGTTGAAGTTGGGAATATAGGCCTTTTTGTTCAAAAAAGTTTAGCTATTTTAACTAATGATAATTTAAGAGAGATAATGGGTAATAAAGGAAGGGAGAGGGCAGTTAAATATTTTGACCAAGGGAAGATTATAAAAGAATATGAAGAATTTTATTACCAAATTTTGAAAGGATAAGAGGAATTTTAACTTTTTTATAGTAATATATATTTAATAGAATTTGATCACTTTTAACTTTTAAAGTGAAATTTATAGATAAAGGAAGGGAAAAAAAAGTGAATGATTCGTGGCCTAGGTTTAAAAGTTTTGTCTTTTGTACTATGATATTTGTAGTTTTCGGTACCCTAATGAGTTGGGTACACATCATGGGGGAAGTAAAAGGGATAGATGAACCTGTTGGAAAAATAGTATTTCTATTAGCAGTTATATCTATCGCCTTGATATTATTAGTGCAAAAGCTGGACTTGAGATGGATCGCGAGAATTTCCTCAATTATTGTGTTGTGTATACTTTACTATATTTTTACTGTAAACTCCCGTTATGATTTACCAGTAACAACATATAGAGAAACGGTAGGGCTTTTGGGTGAAGGAATTTACTTTACCACTATTTCTAGCCTACTTACTATTATAATTTCAGCTTTAGGAAGTAAATAATAATATTTAAGCAAGGTGTATTGCAGTATTACCATATACCTTGCTTTTTTTATTCATTTAAGGGAAAGCTAATACTGGACAGTTAGGGAGAGGTGTTATATAATATTTAGGCTAAAATTAAGGAGGTATTGGAAGATGGATGGAGAAATAATTGTTTTAGGTCATAAAAATCCTGATACTGATTCTGTGGCTTCAGCCATTTCATATAGTGCTTTAAAAAACAAATTAGGTCAAAAATGTGTTCCTAAGGTATGTAGTGCTATAACGGGAGAAGCTAAACATGTTTTAGAGTTACTGGGAATTGAACCACCAGAAGTTCTAGATACTATGGAACTAAAGGTAAAAGACTTTATGAATAGGGAGCATCCTTATCTTTCAGAAGAAGAGACCCTAAAAAATATAGGTTATATTATGGGAAAAGAAGGAGTAAAAACTATCCCTTTAGTGAATAAAGAGAATGTTGTAACTGGTATTATAACAGCTGGGGATTTCGCTAAATTATATTTACAAGAAATATCTAGTGGTGAAACTATTTCTACAGGTATTGACCTTGAAAGTGTACAGAAAACTTTAAATGGAACTATATTTTTAGGGGATAAAGATCAATTAATATCTGGACGGATAATTGTAGGGGCTATGGGAGTTGAAAAACTACTTAGTCATTTAGGGGAAAATGATATTTTACTTATAGGTGATAGAGAAGATTGTCAAATTCAAGGATTAGAGTATGGAATCAATGCTTTGATAATAACTGGAGGAGCAAAGCCCTCAAAGAAAGTCTTAGAATTGGCCCAAAGGAAAGGAACCCCTATATTAGGCTACGATGGAGACACTTTTTCCGCTGCCCGCTTAATTTCTTTAGCCCGTAAGGGAAAGGAAATTATGACAAAAGAGCCATTTACTGTCGATGTAAATACTACAGTCACAACAGTTAAGGAACTGTTTAATCAAAAAAAGTACAGGTCTTTTCCAGTAGTTAATGAAAAGGGACAGTATCTAGGAATAGTGACTAAAGGGGAAATTTTAAATGCACAGCCTAAAAAAATAATATTAGTTGATCATAACGAGAAATCCCAAAGTGTTGACGGTTTAGAATGGGGTGAAATAATTGAAATAATTGATCATCACCGTTTAGGAGATGTACAAACGAAAAAACCTATTTTTATAAATTGTAAACCAGTAGGGAGTACTGCTACGTTGGTAACGGAAATGTATCTTCAAAAGGGAATTATCCCAGAGAAAAAAATAGCTGCTTTGCTATTAGCTGCCATTTTATCTGATACCGTCATTTTAAAATCCCCTACTACAACTTCCCAAGACAAAGAGATGGCCCTATATTTATCAAACTTAACGGGACTAGATATCAAAGAATTTGGTGGGAAAATCTATGGATGGTCAGAAAATCTAGAAAAGATTACACCTTATGAAATTGTCACCGGTGACTTGAAAGAGTTTTCCTTTTTAAAAGGTAGAGTGGCTCTGGGTCAATTTGAAACAACCGATGCAAGAAAAATTTTAGAAATGAAAAACTCTATTTTAGGAGAAATGGAACGAATAAAAAATAAAAAAGGATTAGATCATATA
This sequence comes from Anaerobranca gottschalkii DSM 13577, assembly GCF_900111575.1. Lineage (NCBI taxonomy): Bacteria > Bacillati > Bacillota > Clostridia > Eubacteriales > Proteinivoracaceae > Anaerobranca > Anaerobranca gottschalkii. The sequence continues at coordinate 8,094 of NZ_FOIF01000012.1, forward strand.
CTAATGGTAATTACTGACATAGTAGAAGGTAATTCCTACATGTTTTCCATCGGTAGTTTAAATACCTATGTAGAGCTTGCTTTTTCTAAACCAGTAGATGAAATTATTTATTTACCAGGGGTAATGTCAAGGAAATTACAAATTGTACCACCATTAAGTGAAGCATTAAATGTATAATTTGCTGAAATGAGAGCAAAATAGATAATGGTTAATGACTTACTTTCATTAGCCCCCTGTGAATACTCCGAACAGTATAGGCCGCTGTTCGGAGCATTATTTTTTTTTAGTTTTCTGGAAAAAAGTTAATTATAATTGACAGAAATTAGTTTGCATTGTATATTTAAAATGTATTAACATTATTATTTTAATGTATGAAAGTTAGAGAAGATATGGGGTGAAAAATTTGCTAGACATAACTAAAATTCTTGAGGGTGAAGAAGGGAAAATACCTATTGGTAAAGCAGCTTTGGCATTAGCTATGATTGCCGATGATTCAGACGATGCCCTTGTAGAATTACTAAATGGAAAAGACTTATTAGCTGTAATAACCAGGGCAGGTGGTAAAGGGGAAGAGGTAAAAAATAAGGTTTTAAGAAATTCATTAGCTGCAGCAGTAAATAGTGCTGTTATTACTGATAACATTCAAGATAGACGGGTATTAGCCCGCTGTGTAGAAAGGGCATTGGCAGGTTTAGGTGGTCCTATGACTTCCATTTCTGGAGCAGGGATGAAAATTGGTATTGTTAGAGATGATGCCCATTTAGCAGTGGCTATCTATGGGAAAATAGGGATACCTGGACTTAATGTAGACCATGAAATCTCTGGTTTAGGAGTACATTATTACGGTTTATTAGGTGATTAAAATGTGGCTACAAGAAATGGAAGAAAAATTTTTGCCTTTAGTTTCTACTAAGGATAAAGAACAAAAAGATTATTTAATATCTTTACTTAAGAAAGTAGATGAAAGTTTAGCTGCTAAGGGTTTTAAAGGATTGACTTTTTTTCACAGTGTAACTTTGTATAACCACTTAGCTAATCTTTGTACCAGAGGGATACTTGAAGAGCTGGATGAAGGGGTTTTTGGAGATCTTTCTAAAAAATATCCACAGGCTTATGAAATAGCAGAAAGTATACTATCCCTGATGGAAGAAAAGTTTCCTGGTGTAAACCAAAAGGGAGAAAGACAGCATTTAACTATTTTATTATCTGATTTAACTAAAGTCAAAAATTAATTTCAGGAAAACTTGAAACCTTATTGGGTTCCAAGTTTTTTCTTTTTTATGATTATGAGAAATTATTATATATTTTAAAATATAAAATTAAGATGTTTTTTTAAAAAAAATATTTTTTAAAAAAAGGATATTTTGTTTTTATGTAGAATATATAATAACAAGAAAAAATTCTGATAAAGATTATGGATTGATAAGATAATTATAATAATATAATTTTAGGGTATAAGAAAAATAAGTAAAATAATAACCCACCCTTTGTTTAACATTGGGGTGGGTTTGTCTTTTTTAAGGAAGGATGGTAAAAATGGTGGGAATAGTGATTGTTGCCCATGGCAACTTAGCCCAACAATTTATAAAAACCAGTGAGATGATTTTAGGTAAACAAAAGAACTTGTTGGCTGTAAATGTATTACCTGAAGATAGTTTGATAGAGCTTCGAGTAAAAGTAAAAGAAGCTATAGAAAAGGTAAAAACAGCTAATGGAGTCATTATATTCACTGATATTTTTGGAGGCAGTCCCACCAATGCCAGCACTTACTTATTGCTTGATGGAAATGTGAGAGTTATAACTGGAGTAAACTTAGCTATGCTTCTAGAGACTTTGGCAAATAGAAATAAGTCTTTAGATAGATTGACTCAATTGGCTTATAAAGCAGGGAGTGAAGGTGTCCAAATAGTACAAGTAGAACAAAAAGGTGAACAACTTGAATTTAAAGGAGGTTAGAAAATGGCAAAAGTTGTTTTGAAAAACATTTCCAAATACTATGGAGATGTAATGGCGGTAAATGACTTTAATTTAGAAATCCAAGACAAGGAGTTTTTAGTTTTGGTAGGACCATCCGGTTGTGGTAAATCCACTACTTTAAGGATGATTGCAGGTCTTGAAGAAATAACCGATGGGGAGCTGTACATAGGAGATAAAAAAGTAAATGATGTTCCCCCTAAAGACAGGGATATAGCAATGGTTTTCCAAAATTATGCCTTGTATCCCCATATGAACGTTTATGAAAATATGGCCTTTGGACTTAAGCTTAGAAAATTTAGTAAAAGTGAAATTGACCAAAGGGTGAAAGAAGCAGCTAGAATTTTAGGAATAGAGAACTTGCTAAAAAGAAAGCCAAAGGAGCTTTCCGGTGGTCAAAGGCAAAGGGTAGCATTAGGTAGAGCTATAGTAAGGAATCCTCAAGTTTTCTTAATGGATGAGCCTTTATCTAACCTTGATGCTAAATTAAGGGTCCAAATGCGTACAGAAATCAGTAAATTACACCATAGGTTACAAACAACAATGATTTATGTAACCCATGATCAAACAGAAGCTATGACTATGGGAGATAGAATTGTAGTTATGAAAGATGGAGTAGTACAACAGGTGGCATCACCTCAAGAAATTTACGATAACCCCAAAAACGTCTTTGTTGCAGGTTTTATAGGTTCTCCTGCGATGAATTTCATAGATTCTGTCATAGTAGAAAAGGACAGTGACTTGTACTTAAAATTTGCTGGAGTAGAAATAAAAATACCTTCAGGTAAAAGTAAAGTATTAAGAGAAAAGGGTTATGTAGGAAAAGAAGTTATCATGGGTATTAGACCTGAAGATCTCCATGATGAACCGGTATTTATTGAAAGTTCACCGGAAAGTGTCATAGAACCAGTAGTAGAAGTAGTTGAAAAAATGGGAGCAGAAAACTATCTATATCTCGTGTTAGGGGAAGTTCAATTAACAGCTAGGGTAGATGCAAGATCAAAAGCAGTTGTTGATAGTAAAATTAAAGTAGCTTTAGATATGAATAAAGTCCATATTTTTGATAAAGAAAGTGAAGAATCAGTTTTATAAGTTTATCTTTCCTTAATTATTAAAAAAATGAAAAATATCTAGTTAAGAAGGGAGAAGTTTTTATGATAAATAAAAAAAATAGTATAGGTAAAGCAATATGTATTTGTTTATCTATTCTTTTATTGTTTGGAGTGTTAAGCATTTTTCAACCAGTAACAAATGCCACTCAAAATTCACTAGAACATATCAAAGAGCATACAAGTGTTAATAATCAAGTAAATTATGCTACTGATGTTATATATCAGATTGTAACAGATCGTTTTTTAGATGGCGATAAATATAATAATCCAACTTGTGAAAACCTTTATTCTGAGGACGGGGCTGATTTGCGTAAATATTTAGGTGGAGATTGGAGAGGTATTATACAAAAAATTGAGGATGGATATTTACCTGATATGGGAATTTCAGCTATTTGGATTTCTTCACCAGTAGAAAATATATATGCTGTTCATCCGCAATTTGGAACATCTTATCATGGTTATTGGGCAAGGGATTTTAAAAGAAATAATCCTTTTTTTGGGGATTTAAATGATTTTAGAGAACTTATAGCGGTTGCTAATGAACATGATATAAAAGTAATTATTGATTTTGCACCTAATCATACTTCTCCAGCAGAAGTTAATAATCCTAACTATGCTGAAGATGGTAATTTGTATAATAACGGAGAATTTGTAGCTTCTTATTCTAATGATTTAAATGAAATTTTTTACCATTTTGGAGGAACTGATTTTTCAACTTATGAAGATAGTATATATAGAAACCTGTTTGATTTAGCAGGATTAAATTTAAATAATAATTTTGTTGATCAATATTTACGTGATTCGATAAAATTTTGGTTAGATCTCGGTGTTGATGGTATTAGAGTGGATGCTGTTAAACATATGCCGTTAGGATGGCAGAAATCTTTTGTGGATACCATTTATAATCATAAACCTGTATTTGTTTTTGGTGAGTGGTATTTAGGTAAAGATGAATATGATCCTAATTATTATCATTTTGCAAATAATAGTGGTATGAGTTTATTAGACTTTGAATTTGCTCAAACTACACGTAGTGTGTTTCGAAATCATGAAAAAAATATGTTTGACTTATATGACATGCTAAAAAATACGGAAAACAACTATGAACGTGTTGTAGATCAGGTAACTTTTATTGATAATCATGATATGGATCGCTTTCACTATGATGGAGCAACTAAAAGAAATGTAGAAATTGGATTAGCATTTTTACTAACATCAAGGGGAGTTCCAACTATTTATTATGGTACTGAACAATATTTAACAGGAAATGGTGATCCATATAATCGTAAGCCTATGTCGTCTTTTGATCAAAATACAAAAGCATATAAAATTATTCAAAAATTAGCACCTTTAAGGAAGTCTAACCCAGCCCTTGCTTACGGAACAACACAAGAACGCTGGTTGAATAATGATGTTATTATTTATGAACGTAAATTTGGAAATAATATTGTTTTAGTGGCAATAAATAGAAATTTAAGTCAATCTTACTCTATAACTGGTCTCAATACCAAACTTCCTGAGGGTTATTATTATGATGAGCTAGACGGATTGTTATCAGGTAAAAGTATTACTGTTAACCCTGATGGTTCAGTGAATCAATTTATAATTAATCCTGGAGAAGTAAGTATATGGCAATTTGCAGGGGAAACTATTACTCCACTTATTGGGCAAGTTGGACCTATTATGGGTCAAGTAGGCAATAAAGTGACTATTAGTGGTGTTGGTTTTGGTGATAAAAAAGGTACAGTAAATTTTGGAGAAATAGATGCAACAATTATTAGTTGGACTAATTCAGTTATACAGATAGAAATACCATCAGTACCAGCAGGGAACTATGAGATTACTGTTTCAAGTGAAGGTGGGGAAAAAAGTAATAGTTATAATTTTGAAGTGTTAACTAATAAACAAATCCCAGTAAGATTTGTTGTTAATAATGCATATACATCTTGGGGGCAAAATGTATATCTTGTTGGCAATGTTCATGAATTAGGAAATTGGGATCCAAATAGGGCAATAGGACCATTTTTTAACCAAGTAGTTTATCAATATCCTACTTGGTATCTAGATATTAGTGTTCCAGCTGATACAACATTGGAATTTAAATTTATTAAAATAGATGAATCTGGGAATGTGATTTGGCAAAGTGGATTAAATAGAGTGTATACTACACCGGAAAAAGGAACAGATACAATTTATTTTGAATGGTAAATTATTTAATTTTATTTTTCTCTTTATTAGTAATATTAATAGGTATTTTGAAAGGGGTATGTAATGTTAATACAAGCTATTCACCATTTGCCTAAAAATAACTATGCATTTATAGTCAATGATAAGGAAGTAGAGATAAGGATTCAAACTGGGCCAGAAGTTAAAAAAGTGGAGATTATTTACGGGGATAAATATGATTGGGATTCTACTGTCTCACAATTAGATATGACAGTATTAGGACGAGACGAACTTTTTACCTACTGGTATTGTAGACTGTACTGCCCAGCTAAAAGAATAACTTATGGATTTAAAGTTTATGGTCCAGATCAGGTTATATGGGTTAAAGAAACTGGTTATACTAGCGAGCCTATTGAAGGTCATAGAGAGCTTTTTGATTTTCCTTGGGTACATGTAAGTGATGCCTTAACTATTAGTGACTGGGTTCGGGATGCAGTTTTTTATCAAATATTTCCTGATAGATTTGCTAACGGAGATACTAGTAATGACCCCACAAACTTAACACCCTGGGATAGTCCCCCGACTCCTACATCTTTTTATGGAGGGGATTTGCAGGGGATTATAGATAAACTAGATTATTTAAGCGAATTAGGTATAAATGCAATTTATTTGACTCCAATTTTTACTGCGCCTAGTAATCATAAGTATGATACCGTGGATTATAAAACAATAGATCCCCATTTTGGAGACTTATCAACTTTGAAGAAGTTGGTAAATGCTTGCCACAATAGGGGAATTAAGGTGATTTTAGATGCTGTTTTTAATCATATTGGGTGGTATTCTCCTCAGTTTCAGGATGTTTTGAAACATGGAAATCAATCTAAATTTGCAGACTGGTTTAATATTTCCGATTTTCCCCTTCGTACCCATCCCAATCCTAACTATGAATGTTTTGGTTTTGTAGCTTCTATGCCTAAGCTCAACACTACAAACCCTGAAGTTAAAGAATTTTTGTTGGATATTGCTGAGTATTGGATTAAAGAGGCAAATATAGATGGTTGGCGTTTAGATGTGGCCAATGAAATAGACCATCAATTTTGGCGGGATTTTCGCCGTAGAGTAAAAGCAATTAAACCCGATGCATATATAGTAGGAGAAATAATGTTTTTTGCAGGACCTTGGCTACAGGGAGATCAATTCGATGGAGTAATGAATTATAGATTAACAGAAGCATTGATTGATTATGTTGCTGAAGGGAAAATTGACAGTAAAGAATTTACACACCAACTCAATAAAGTATTATTTTATTATCAGCGGTCAGCAATGTTAGGTAACTTAAACCTGTTAGATAGCCACGACACACCTCGGTTTCTTACGAGGTGCAAGGGCAATAAAAAATTGTTTAAGCTGGCGGCAATGTTAATGTTTTCTTTGCCAGGTGCCCCTTGTATTTACTACGGAGATGAGATCGGAATGGAAGGGGGACATGATCCGGATTGTCGTAGGGGGATGATCTGGAACAAAGCCAAACAAGATGGTGAGTTGTTAGATTGGTATAGACGTCTAATAGCAGTTCGACGAAATCACCCTGCCTTTAGTCGAGGAGATATTGAAGTTCTTAATCTTGGAAATTTGGCAGCTTGGAAAAGATGGTGGCAGGGAGAGGAATATTTAGTACTGGCTAATCCTTCCCTTGAGGAAGTTAAGATTGATGGTAATCAGTGCGAAGGATATTATATAGACTTACTTAAAGGAGATAAGGTGAAAATAGATAAGTATTTTTTACTTCAATCTCAGATGGGGCTGATACTAAAAAAATTGGAAACTTATTAGATAAGAAGATTAATCATTGTAGTAATTGGATTTTTAAAAACTGCATATTTTTTATTACAAAATTGTGCAATCGATTTCCCGAAGTATTTGTATGTTAACTTTTATGTAAGGAGTTAAAAGGCTACCACCTTTTAACAATATAACTAAAAAAATTTAAAGGGAGTGATTTTTGTGAGAAAGTTTGGATTAGTAAGTCTAGTTATGCTGCTAGTGATGGGTCTTCTTGCTGGTTGTGTTTCTAGGCCCAGTGATAACGGGGGAGGTGAAACTGTAATACCAGATAAGCCTGAAAAGCTAGTGATTTGGGAATCTGATGAATGGGTGAAGAATGTAGAAAAAATAGCGAAAAAATTTACAGAAAAGTATGGTATAGAGGTTGAAGTTGTTGGAGTGTCAGAGTTAGAACAGCGAGATACACTAAAACTAGATGGACCTGCTGGTTTAGGAGCAGATGTTGTTACTTGGCCCCATGACCAGATAGGGGAAGCAGTGATGGCAGGAATAATTATTCCTATAGATGAATGGATAGAAGAAGGAACTTTGGAACAGTTTTATGAAGGGGCAATAATGGCAATGCACTATGACGGTTACCTCTATGGTCTTCCTAAAACTATTGAGACCACTGCCTTAATTTACAATAAGGATATAATATCTAATCCACCACAAACATGGGAAGAGTTGTGGAGTGTTGTAAAAGAACATACAAATAAAAATGATAATCGATTTGGCTTTTTATTTGATTTTAAAAACTTCTATTTTGTACACGGATTTTTCGCCGGTATGGGTGGATATGTATTTGGTTTTGAAGATGGAGTTTATGATATAGATGATATTGGTCTTAACAATCAAGGTGCTGTAGCTGCTTTGGAACTGATAAAAGAGTTTACAGATGGTGGTTATCTACCTTTATCAACTGATTATGATGTAATGCAAGATCAATTTAACTTGGGAAGGACTCCAATGATCATTAATGGTCCTTGGTCTATTCAGGGTTTTAAGGATGCAGGTATTAATGTTGGGGTTGCTCCTTTACCTACATTACCTAATGGCAACAATCCTATGCCTTTTTCAGGTTATAAAGGTTGGTACCTAAGTGCCTTTAGTGAGCATCCTTATTGGGCGACAAAATTAATTGAGTTCCTAAGTAATAAAGAAAGTTCAGAACTGAGGTTTACAGATACAAATCAGATTCCTCCTCGCCATGATATTACTTTTAATGATGAAATAGCAGCTGCCTTTTTAGCTCAAGGGGAATTCGCTATACCTATGCCCAATATACCTGAAATGAGGGTAGTTTGGGGTAATGTTAGTGATGCTATTGACTTAGCTACTAGAGGAGAAATGGGCTCTCAAGAAGCACTGGATCAAGCAGTTAAGTTTATTAGAGATGGTATTGCAGAAATGCACGAGTAAGGAACATATTCATTACCTGTCCTGTCCTTAGGGACAGGACAGGCAATGAATATAATTAACTTGGGGGTGAGTTTAAAAGTAATGAAAGTTAAAATTGTTTCTCAACAACCGGAACAGATTTATGGCACTAGGCATGCTAACATTGCTACAATTTTAAGCTTGCTGTTTATGGGGCTAGGGCAACTTTATAATCGCCAGTGGATAAAGGGTTTTAGTCTGATGATATTTCAGATTTTTGCTTTAATTATAGGATTTAGACCTATGCATTATGCATTATGGGCGATAACTAGTTTAGGGGAGCAGCCAATGCGAGATCATTCCCTGTTTTTGATGATAGATGCAATTATTATTTTTATTATTTTTGCTTTATTTTTAGCAATATATATTAGTAATGTGGTCGATGCTAGAAAAACAGGGCGATTGCTGGATATGGGAATTCCTGCACCAGGGATAAAACAAAGTTTAAATACTCTAAAAGAAAAGGGTTTTCCTTTATTGCTGCTAACTCCGGGTTTTCTTTTGTTATTGTTTTTTACTGCAATGCCGCTAATTTTTGCTATTTCTATCGGTTTTACCAATTACACTGCTAGTACCTCTCCTCCACGACATATTTTGGAATGGGTCGGTTTTACTAATTTTGTTAGAGTCTTTACACTGGAAGCATGGCGCACTACTTTTTTTCAAGTGTTAGGTTGGACTTTAATATGGACAGTTGTTTCTACTTTATCAACTTTTTTATTAGGTTTGTTGCTAGCGATATTGCTTAATCATCCCAAACTTAAGTTTCGTCGCCTGTTTAGAACACTACTTATATTACCTTGGGCCATTCCGGGGTTTATATCTATATTGGTTTTTCGGGGATTATTTAATGATCAATTTGGTCATATAAATCAAATGCTAATTAATCTTGGATTAGGAAGGATACCTTGGTTTACCGATGGATTTTGGTCTAGAATAATGGTATTACTAGTCAATCTTTGGTTAGGTTTTCCTTGGTTTATGATTCTCTGTTCTGGTGTGCTCCAGAGTATATCTTCGGAAATTTATGATGCCGCTGAGGTAGATGGTGCTTCAGGTTTTCAAAAGTTTTGGAGAATCACCCTACCCCTGGTATTATATAGTGTGGCACCTTTATTAATAATGTCCTTTGCCCATAACTTTAACAACTTTAACGTTGTATACCTATTAACTGGAGGTGGCCCTGCATTGGTAGGATCTAGAGGGGCTGGAGCTACAGATATTTTAATTACCTGGGTATTTAAGATTACTTTTGATGAGTTATTCCGATACAATTATGCTTCTGCTATATCTTTAGTGATATTTTTCTTTGTTGCCGGTGTTTCTATATGGAACTTTAGGAGGACTAGACAATTCCAGGAAGAGGATGTGATATCATGATTCGGTATAAAATAAAAAATCATTCCTTTAATTGGGGGTTAATAGTGACTTATCTGGTGTTAATTATTATGGTAGTCATTGTATTTTATCCAATAGCTTGGATTGTATCAAGTTCTCTCAATCCTGGCAGAAGTCTTTCTGGTAGTCAGTTGATACCCAGAAATCCTACTTTGAATCATTATCGGATTTTATTTACTGAAACAAACTATCTATTGTGGTATAAGAACACCCTTAAGATTGCCGTTATAAATTCTGCTGTATCAGTAGTGTTAACTACTATGACCGCTTATGCTTTTTCCCGTTTTCGATTTTGGGGGCGTAAGGTAGCGATGATGACCTTTTTGATAATTCAGATGTTTCCTGGAGCAATGGGTATGATAGCCATTTACGTTCTCCTTCTTAGACTTAACTTATTAGATTCCCATTTAGGACTAATCTTGGTATATGCTGGGGGACAGATACCTTTTAATACCTGGATTATGAAAGGCTATTTAGATACAATTCCAAAGAGCATCGAAGAAGCTGCCTATATTGATGGGGCAGGGCATTTGACAGTTTTTTATAGGATTATGTTACCTTTAGCTTTACCTATAATTTCAGTAGTTGCTTTGTTTAATTTCTTTGGTCCTATGTTTGATTATATTTTACCTCGAATTGTTCTCAGAAGTCCGTCTAACTACACCTTAGCTTTAGGATTACACCAATTTGTAAGTCATCAGTTTGCAAATAACTTTACACGGTTTGCTGCTGGAGCTGTACTAGTTGCTTTCCCTATAGCTATAGTATACCTTATGTTACAAAAGTTACTTATCTCTGGTCTTACTCGAGGAGCAACAAAGTAGCTGTTTTATCGGATAAATATAAGGGGAGGCTCCCCTTTTTTTGTTATCCTCATTGATGGGAGGAAAATCAATCATATTTTTTTGACATATTTACATATAGATATAATAAAGTTAATACTAATAGATATAATAAAGTTAATACTAAAAGCTTGGTAAAATAAGTTTAGCGGCTATCAAATATGGCATAGTATTTGACATTTTTTAAATTAAGTAATATAATCATATTAGTTAATAAATATAATCATAATAAAATAATTGGGTATAAGGAAATAACGAAAATAATAACCCACCCTTTGTTTAACATTGGGGTGGGTTTGTCTTTTTTAAGGAAGGATGGTTAACATGGTGGGAATAGTAATTGTAGCCCATGGTAATTTGGCTGAACAGTTAATAAAAACAAGTGAAATGATCATGGGTAAGCAAAGGAATTTGATTCCTGTAAATGTTTTGCCTGAAGACAGCTTAATAGAGCTAAGATCAAAAGTAGCCAATGCCGTTAAAAAGGTCAAAACTGATTACGGTGTTTTAATCCTTACAGATATTTTCGGAGGCAGTCCCACCAATGCCAGTACTTATTTGTTATTGACAGAGCCTGTGAAAGTGGTAACTGGAATCAATTTATCTATGCTGTTAGAAACCTTGACAAATAGAAATAAACCTTTAAGCATTTTGGCTGAGATAGCCTATCATGCAGGTAATAAAGGAATACAAATAGTACAAGTTGAACAAAAAGAAGGTGAACAATTTGAATTTAAAGCTGGTACGGATCGATGACCGTTTTATTCACGGTCAAGTTGCAGTTGCTTGGACAAAATTTTTAGATATAAATCAAATTATTGTAGCTAATGATGAAGTTGCCAATGATGAATTTCAAAAAACTTTAATGGAAATGGCTAAGCCACCTAATGTGCAAGTAGATATTTTATCTATTTCTGAAACAATAGAAAAAATTAATGCAGATTTTTTTAAAAACAAAAATATAATTCTACTAGTAGATAGTCCTGGAGATATTTTAAAGATGGTTAATGGGGGAGTAGATATTAAAAAAGTAAATATTGGGGGAATGCGGCATAAAGAAGGCAGGAAACAGATTACCCGTACTGTAGCTTTAAATAATGAAGATAAAGAAACATTTAAAAAACTTGCTAATCTAGGTATTGAATTAGAACTTAGAGCTATTCCTACAGATTCAAAAATAAATTTTATGAAACTATTAGGAGGTTAAAAGATGGCAAAAGTAGTTTTAAAAAACATCTCTAAGTATTATGGAGATGTAATGGCGGTAAATGACTTTAATTTAGAAATTCAGGACAAAGAGTTTATAGTTTTAGTTGGACCTTCCGGTTGTGGTAAGTCTACAACACTTAGGATGATTGCAGGTCTTGAAGAAATAACCGATGGAGAACTGTACATTGGAGATAAAAAAGTAAATGACGTTCCACCTAAAGACAGGGATATAGCTATGGTTTTCCAAAACTATGCCTTGTATCCCCACATGAATGTCTACGAAAACATGGCCTTTGGACTTAAGTTGAGGAAATATAGTAAAGAAGAAATTGACCAAAGGGTTAAAGAAGCAGCTAGAATTTTAGGAATAGAGAACTTATTAAAAAGAAAGCCTAAGGAACTTTCTGGTGGTCAACGGCAAAGGGTGGCACTAGGTAGGGCTATAGTTAGAAATCCACAAGTTTTCTTAATGGATGAGCCTTTATCTAACCTTGATGCTAAATTAAGGGTCCAAATGCGTACAGAAATCAGTAAATTACACCATAGGTTACAAACAACAATGATTTATGTAACCCATGATCAAACAGAAGCTATGACTATGGGAGACAGAATTGTAGTTATGAAAGATGGAGTAATACAACAGGTGGCATCACCTCAAGAAATTTACGATAAACCAAAAAATGTCTTTGTTGCAGGTTTTATTGGTTCACCAGCTATGAATTTTATAAACGCTACTATTATTGAAAAAGGTAGTGAGTTGTATTTAAAATTTGAACAAGTAGAAATAAAAATTCCTTCAGGTAAAAGTAAAGTATTACGGGAAAAGGGTTATGTAGGAAAAGAAGTCATCATGGGTATTAGACCTGAAGATTTACATGACGAACCAGTATTTATTGAAAGTTCACCGGAAAGCGTTATAGAACCAGTAGTAGAAGTAGTAGAAAAAATGGGAGCAGAAAACTATCTATATCTCGTGTTAGGGGAAGTTCAATTAACAGCTAGGGTAGATGCAAGATCAAAAGCAGTTGTTGATAGTAAAATTAAAGTAGCTTTAGATATGAATAAAGTCCATATCTTTGATAAAGAAAGTGAAGAATCAGTTTTATAAGTTTATCTCCTCTTAACCATGGAGGTAAAATATATTTCCTGGACCGGGTAGGGAAGGGAAAATATAAAGCAAAAAAAAATAAGGGGGTAAATCCTAGTGAAAAAGTTTTCTGTTTTACTTGCTATTCTTATGGTTTTATTATTAGCTGTTTCAGCTAGTGCTCAAGAGGTTATTTTTGAAATGGCTGACCCAATTGGAGATGCTAAAGGTGATGGAAATTATACCCATCCAACATCTGGAGACTTCGGTGATAGAGTAGCTGAAATGTTAGACTTAACTAACTTTAGAGTTACTGATTTAGGAAACAAAGTGGAATTTAGATTGAGCTTTGCTTTAGAACCAAACTATGTTAATCCATGGGGTGGTGGAGGATTAAACTTCCACAGAATCGATATCTACCTTGTAACTGGAGAAGAGGGAGGCAAAACTGAAACCTTTAGAGATGGTGCTTTTGTTAAATTCGCTGAACCTTGGAATAAGTTAATTAAAGTATTAGACTGGGATCGATCTAGAATTTTTACAACCTCTGATGATCCTGCCGATGGAGATGCTGGAATTGGAGTAAGTGATGACTTCACTGTTAAAGTAGAAGGTAAAGATATAGTAATAACAGTGGCTAAAAGTATTATTGGTGAAATTGATCAGTCTACTAAATACTACGTATTAGTAGGTCACCAATGTGAATTTGGTGATGACAATTACAGGGCTGTAGCAGAAGTAGCTGGAGAATGGCAAGGTGGTGGCGGTGACGATACTAACTTCAATCCAAACGTATATGATATGCTAGCAGAAACTGCTGACGAACAATATAGACAATTAGGTTCATGGGAAATTGGTAAATTAGCTGTTATTAAACCAGTAGGTGGAAAATCTGCTGGAGCTGCTGGCTCAACAACCACTATCATCGTCGTTGTAGTTGCCCTTGTTGTTATCGCCGGTGGTGTATACTTCTATATGAAAAAAGGTAAAAAGGTAGCTGCTTAATAATTTTCCCCCAGTGGCCAAAAGGCCACTGGGTCCCTACCCAAACCTACCCGGGAAATAAGGGGAGATACTAATTTTTAGTAAGGAGGATTAACATGAATTTAACAACACCTTCTAGCAAAGTACCTACAATCCCTCCCATTAATTTAGAATTACCTACAGAAGGGAAAAAGGTCTACCTAGTAGATGAAAGTGTTTTGCTCTATTCCATTACTGATGTAGGGAAAAAAATCAAAGAAGGTATTGTTGTTGTTGCCACTCCTTTTATCCAAAGAATTAAGGATTTAGCCCTAAATGCTGAGGACGAAGGAGTTAAAAAGAAAGCCCAAAAGGCTCTAGCTTTTATTGAAAAACATAAAGATCAAGGGCAAACTGGGTTTACTGTAAAGAAAAACACCTGGATTTTTGTGGATATCGATTTGCCATATGAAGGAAACGATACCATTTTCCGAGTTTTTCAGGCCTTTAGCAATACCGAAAAAGACTCACAAGTTATAATAACCACATCTAATGTAAAGGTACAGATTAAAGCTGACAGAGATAAATTACCTAACTATAGGTTGGTAATAAAACAGCCGCTGTTTAAACGCTATGATTTAAAAGAAACTATATCAGCATATACTTTTTTAGCACCATTTTTAATTATTTTCTTTACATTCTTAGCCTTTCCTTTCTTTTACTCTATGTTATTGAGTTTTTATGAATGGGATATGGTAAATCCAGCAAAATTTGTTGGACTTGCCAATTATAAAAGGGCATTATTTAATGACCCCCATTTCTTCTGGGGAATCAGACAAACTTTGTTGTTTGTCATTATAGGAATGCCTTTTGGAATCACAGTCTCGTTAATATTGGCTTTACTTTTAAACAACAGGCTAAAATTTAAAGAAGTTTATAGAACTGCATATTTTTTGCCTAATGTATTAGATATGCTTGTTGTGGCAATAATCTGGGTATTTATTTATAATCCCCAATATGGTGTTTTGAAAACTGTTTTAGAAAGTATAGGGATAACCTATTTTTCAGAAACAGGGATTTTAGGAAACCATTTAACAGTAATCCCTGCTATCGTACTAATGACAACTTTAAAAGGGGCAGGGGGAGGTATGATCTTCTTCTTAGCTGCTTTGCAAAATATTCCTAAAGACCTCTATGAAGCGGCGGAGATAGACGGTGCCTCTTCATTTAGACAGTTTAGAAGTATCACATTGCCGATGATTAAACCTATTATGTTGTTTATGGTAGTTACTGGTTTTATAGGATCCTTTGGTATGTTTACTGAAATTTATGCTATGACTGGTGGTGGACCTACTGTTCAAAGGGGAGCTGCTAGGGCACAAGGTGAAGTTGTATTTTATGGAGAGCCAGGAACAGTAATTCCTGAAGGAACAAGGGTAGTTAAACCTCCAGCCTTTGATGGTGATGATACTTATGTTTATATTACCCAAAGAACTGTAACAATTCCTCAAGGAAGTAATCAAGTGACTGCTAGGGTAAGGGCACAACATACAGGAGAATATTATAATACACAACCCTTTACTATTACCCAAATACCTAACCCTCCACCTGGGGTCAATAAAGTGGAAAATCCCGCTGAAATTACAGGTGGTAAAAATGGTGTAACTAGAAGCTTTACAAGAGTTATTGGTTATCACATGATGTCAATGGCCTTTTTAAGTGAAAGTCCACAATTTGGTTATGCCGCTGCTATGTCATTTTTGATACTTTTAATAACTTTAGTAATAACCTTTATAAACTTTAAATTCTTTGGCTCCGGTGTGGAGTACTAGGGGGTGAAGCGATGAGTGTTGAAAGAAAAGATCTATGGTATTACATTAAATATATTCTAATTTACACATTATTGACCCTTGGAGCAATATTTGTCCTCTTTCCCTTCTTTTGGATGTTATCTACTGCTTTTAAACCCTTAGGAACCCACTTTACCATCCCCATTGAGTGGATTCCCCGTAATCCCACATTAGAAAACTACAGAATTGTTTTTAGGGAATATGCTTTTGGTAGGGCATTTTTCAACTCCTTTATAGTTTCAGTTTCAGCTGCGGTAATGGTGGCAACTATGTCTACTATGGCGGGGTATGCCTTTGGTAAGAAGAATTTCCCTGGTAGAGATCAATTGTTTTGGTTGCTGCTTTCAACAATGATGATCCCAGGCTTGATGTTTATGATTCCCCAGTTTATAGTAGTGAGAAACTTGGGGTGGATGAACACCTATAGGGCAATGTTTTTACCCCATACTGCAAATGTCTTTTTCGTCTTTTTAGTTCGCCAATACGTGAAAACAATACCTAATGAGCTTCTAGATGCAGCTAGGATTGATGGTGCAGGGGAGTGGCTAGCCTTTAGAAATATTATTTTACCATTGGCAAAACCAATTATTGCAACAATGTTTTTATTGACCTTTCAAGGTCAATGGACTAACTTCTTATGGCAGTACATCGTTGCACCTAGGGAATCGATGATGACTTTACCCGTAGCTTTAGCCAGGTTTCAAGGGCAATATGGTACTTATTGGACATTGATTATGGCTGCCGGGTCCCTATCTATCATTCCTATAGCTATTATCTTCTTATTTGCCCAGAAGTACTTCATTGAAGGTATACAGATGGGGGCTATTAAAGGTTAATTATGAAAAAAGGAGGAGTTTAAATGAAGAGTTTTTCTAAAATTTTAACCATTGGACTTCTTGCTGTCTTCACTTTAACAGGTTGTTTTGGAGGCAGTAAAACTTCTGGAGAATATGAATTACCTCCAGAGAGAGAACCAGGTACAAAAGTAGAACTTACTTTATGGGAAACCTATAACAATGAAGAGCATGCCGTTTTTATGGAGATTGTTAGAAAGTTTGAAGCTCAAAATCCTGATATTAAAATTAATGTAGAGAGGATTCCGTGGGGCGGTCACTGGGGAAGAATAGCGACAGGTCTTGCTGTTAACGAAACTCCAGATATCGCTAGGGTAGACGTAGCTTATGTAGCTACTTTAGCAGACAGGGGAGCTATAGTTAATTTAGATTTATTAGGTGCTGATAAAGTTGTTAATGAATATGTAGATGCTGCTATTCATTCAAATATTTTCCGGGGTAGTGTGTGGGGCTTACCTGACCAAACAAACACCACAGTACTTTTTTATAACAAAACATTATTTGATGAAGCTGGTGTTGATTATCCAACTTTTGAATGGACATGGGATGATTTAATTGAAGCAGGTAAAAAAATTACAGGAATTAGACCTGGGATATATGGATTTGCTATGGGTAATACCCTTTGGGAAACATTCCCATATTTCGGAACCTTTGGTGCTAAATTTTTAAATGAAGATGGAACTAAATGTATCCTTGATTCTCCTGAAGGTATTCAAGCATTAAGTTTAAAGGTAAGTTTAAACCGTGAACATGGAATTGAAGCTGGAGCTTGGAGAGAAGGTGCAGTTGGGGCGGAAGACGGATTCTTAGCTCAACAATATGCTATGATTATTACTGGTCCTTGGAAAATAGCGGAATATAGAAATGCTGGTATTGATTTTGGAATTTCTCTAGTTCCTAGAGGACCAGCTGGTACTGCATCTAACGTAGGTGGTACTAATATGGTTATTTTCCGTAATTCAAGATATCCAAGGGAAGCCTATCAATTCTTAAGATTCTTAACCAGTGTTGAAATGCAAGCTTACTGGGCAAATGAATTAGGCCAAATTCCTGTAAATAAAGGGGCCTTTGACCTTGTAGATACTGATAAAAATCCATATCTAGAAGTTTTAATGGAACAAGCAAAATACGCCATTGCAAGACCAGTTTTAGTAAACTATGCTAGGGTTGAAGAAATTATCAATGCTGAAATGGCCTTAGCTTTAAGGGGAGAAAAGAGTCCAGCTCAAGCTTTAAGGGATGCCGTTAAAGCGATAAATGAAGATCCAGATATCTTTCCTAAAAATTAACAATTAGGTAAAAAAGCCTTCCTGAATTGGAATTTTTCAGGAAGGTTTTTAAATTAATATTTGATTTAAAAACTAATCATGCTAAAATATATTTAGACTACAAAAAAATTAGGGAGTGGAGTTAATGTCTGAAAGCTACCTTAGCATGATTAGGAAAATGTCCCTTAACTTAAAGTATTATTTTATTGCCTCATTTTTTGCCTATTTAGGTCTTGGGGCAGGGAATGTTTTAGTTAATCTTTTTTTAATGGAAAAAGGGTATGGAGAAAATGTCGTCGGTGTATTTTTATCTATTAAATTGTTTACAACTGGAATCCTCGCTCTACCTGCTGGAATCCTTTGTAATAGAATGGGCTATAAATGGAGTTTAAAAAAAGGTTTATTTTTTATAGGTATAGGGATAATAATCCTTACCTATTTTAATGGTCTAGTAGCTATATATCTAAGTAGTTTTTTGTGGGGATTAGGGTTATCTGTTTTTGCAGTTTCCGCTCCTCCATTTATTCAAGATAATGCAGAAATGAAACATCGTCAGCAGGCTTTTAGTATCAATTTTTCAGTAATGATGTTTTCTAACATGATGGGTAATTATATCTCAGGAAAAATGGCTGAAGTCCTCCCTTATGGAATTTTGAAAAATTATCAAGTAACCCTTACTGTTTTTGCCCTTTCTACTTTTATAGGGATTATTTTCTTAGCTAATATTAAAGAAAAAGTAAAAGGGGAAGAGAAGTTTAATTTAAAAAATCACATTGTAGGAATAACATCTCTAGTTAAAAAAGATAATAATATTGTTAGACTTTTATTGTGCCATGGTATAATTGGTATGGGAGCAGGTTTAATAGTTCCACTACTTAATGTATTTTTAAAAAATAATGTAGGTGCTACTACATCTCAGATTGGGACTATTATGTCTCTATCCCAAACTACAACTGCCATTGCCGGTCTAATCACACCTTATATAGTCCTTAGATTAGGTAAAGTTAAAACAGTTACTACTTTAAGACTTCTTTCAATTCCTTTTTTAATAGCAATTGCCCTTTTGCAAAATATTTATTTAGTAGCAATAGCTGTTTTTGTAAGGAGTAGTTTAATGAATATGACCCATCCTGCTGAATTGGAATTTTCAATGGGATTAGTGGGTAAGAATAACAGGGCCTTTTTAAGTGCACTCTTAAAAACCGTTGAAAGTGTAGGAAGGTCTTTTAGCGTATTAGCAGGTGGATACATTATGGCAAATTTAGGGTACTCCCTTCCATACTATATAACTTGTTGTCTTTATTTCATCGCTGTAATTCTTTTCTATTCTTGGTTTAATTCTGTAGAAATTGAAAATAAAATTACAATAAGTAATTGACAAAGGAAAAAATAACTAGTAAAATAATAGTAAAAGAAATACCCCTTAGGGGTATAGGAGGGATAATATGATTTACGATTGTATAATAATTGGTGCAGGACCAGCTGGCTTATCTGCTGCTTTATATGCTGCTAGGGCAGAGTTAAAAACCCTCTTAATAGATAAACAAGGGCCAGGGGGGCAAGCTGCTACCACCCACCTTGTAGAAAACTATCCTGGAGTACCTTCAATTACAGGACCTGACTTGACATCTAATATGTTTAGCCAAGTTATGGAACTGGGAGTTGAATTAGTTGTAGAAGAAATTCAAAATATCTCCCTAGATGGAAAGATTAAAGAAATAGTGACAGATGGTGGAGAATACAAAGGTAAAACTGTGATTATCGCCACTGGAGTAGAACCTAAAAAGCTCGGTGTAGCTGGAGAAAATGTTTTCAGAGGTCGAGGGGTATCCTATTGTGCAACTTGTGATGGAGCTTTTTATAAAGGGAAAAGGGTAGCCGTTATAGGTGGTGGAGATTCTGCTGTAGAAGAAGGAAATTTTCTTACAAGATTTGTTGATAAGTTATATATAATCCATCGCCGTTCAGAGCTCCGAGCTACAAAAGTGGTACAAAAAAGGGCCTTTAACAATCCTAAAATAGAGTTTATTCTAAATTCTGTAGTTAAAGAAATTAAAGGGGATACAAAGGTAGATGGGGTAATAATTGAAAACCTAGTCACAGGTGAGAAAATGGATCTGGAAGTAGATGGAGTTTTTATTTACATAGGTAATACCCCAAATACTGAATTTTTACAAGGTCAAATAAACTTAGATGAACAGGGTTATATTATAACAAATGAAGAAATGGAAACTAATGTTCCTGGAGTGTATGCAGCAGGGGACATAAGGGTTAAATCTTTAAGGCAAATTGTTACCGCTGCTGCTGATGGTGCTATTGCAGCAGTTAAAGCGGAAAAATATATTGAAAACTTAGAATAGGAGGATGATATTATGTCAAAGGCGTTAGAAATAACCAGTGCTAATTTTAATCAAGAGGTTTTAGAAAGTGAAGTTCCTGTATTAGTTGATTTTTGGGCTCCATGGTGTGGTCCTTGTAAAATGTTATCACCAATTATTGATCAATTGGTTGATGAATATGGTGATAAACTAAAAATAGTTAAAGTTAATGTAGATGAAAACCCAGATTTAGCAGGGGATTATGGAATCATGAGTATCCCTACATTAATTCTTTTCAAAAATGGAGAAGAAGTTGAAACTATTTCTGGATTTATGCCTAAAAATAAATTGATGGAAAAAATTAACCCTAAATTATAATTTAATTAAATAGAAAAATGATATAGAATTCTGAAATTACCAAGGTAATTTCAGAATTTTTTTTGACACTTTTTTATAAAAACACAGGTCATATATATTGAAAGAAACTAAACTTTATTGGGAAAAATAAACAATAAAGTTATTTTGTAAGTTAGAGGAGTGGTAGTGTGAAAATCAAATTTGTTGTGGATAGTACTTGTGATGTTCCTAAAGAATTGGTGGAAAAATACGATATAGCAGTTGTTCCTTTGAGTGTTCAATGGATGGGGGAAACTTTTAGAGATGGTGTAGATATGACTAGTGATGAGTTTTATGAAAAGTTAGTTACGGTAGCAGATCATCCCAAAACCTCTCAACCTCCTGTAGGTGCCTTTTATGAAGTCTATAAAAAGGCCTTGGAAGATGGGTATGAAAAAATTATTTCTATCCACATTACTTCAGGATTTAGTGGAACCTGTCAATCTGCAGAAACAGCAGCGGAGATGGTAGGTAGGGATAAAGTAGAAATAATCGATTCTAAATCTGCTTGTATGGGTGCCGGTTGGCTGGTTGTTAAAGGTATTGAAGGGATGGAAAAAGGCCTTGAATTTGAAAAAATAGTCGAGGAAATAAAAAAGACTATAGAAACCACTAGGGTAGTAATTTATCTTGATACCCTTGAATATGCCATAAGGGGAGGAAGGATTAGCAAATTAAAAGGAATTGTAGGCTCCCTTTTAAATGTAAAGCCAGTAATCTATTTTGAAGATGGTATGGTTAAAGAATATTCAAAATCTAGGGGGAAAAATAAAGCTATAGAATCCTTTATCGATGCCTTTGAAAAATTATTTAATGTAGATGAAAAGAAACCGATTAGAATTGCTTTAGCCTATGGTACAGATAAAGAATACGCCCAAGAAGTGTTGGAAAGATTAAAAGAAAAGTATAATGTTCAACAAGGTTATATATTCCAAACAGGAATAGCTATTGCTGTCCACGGAGGACCTAATCTTTTGGCTGCCTGTGGAACTTGGTAACAGGACTACTGCGGTAGTCCTTTCAGTTTGTAGACAAAGTCTTTTTTAAAAGGCTGTGGTAATTAAACATTCTAACAAAGTTTTGCGTCGAGATTTAAGGCTTCTATCTAAAAGGAAGAAGGGTACCGCTCTAATTCGCCGTCCATGGCTCAATAGAGCTTTCGGAACGTCCTGTTCCTCACCCCTTCTTCCTTTTATCTAATCAGCTCTTAAATCTATCTCCTCAACTTAATCGTATCTTTATTTAATTACCACAGCTGATGATGGCTTTGTCTATAGTTTGTCTTCAGCCTGACAGGACTACTGCGGTAGTTTTTTTTACTTGACAAAAAGTATAAAAAAGCTATAATAATAATTGTACTATACCTATGTAGGGTATACAAAAATTATAAGAAGGAGGAAAAAATTATGATACAAAACATAAGAAAAATATCACAAATTTTTGGGGTAATTTTCACATTAGTTCTTTTGGCTGCTGGTATTTGGTATTTTAATTTTATATTAGTAGCTTCAGGATTATTGCTCTCAGTATTCATGGGTAGGTATTTTTGTGGATGGTTTTGTCCAATGGGAACCTTCGCAGAAAGGGTGTTAGTAAAGATATCTAAAAATAGGCCACCCCATAAAATATTTAGCAGTAAACCCTTTCAATATGCCTTTGCAGTATTCTTTTTTGCTGCTATATTTATTGCAAGGAAAAACTTTCACTCCCTTTATGTTGTTTTAGGGATGATGTTATCTGTTGGGATAATGGCAACTTTATTAGCTATATTTTACCAACCGAGAACCTGGTGTGGATCCCTTTGCCCATGGGGGACTGTTATGACAACAGTAAGCTTTAACAGAAGGTTTAAACTTGAAATCGGAGAAGATTGTAAAAATTGTAGAGTGTGTACAAAGGTATGTAATATACCTCAACAATTACACCAAAGTTTAGATGAAAGAAAAGAAAAATCAGGCAAAGTTTATATTGGAGATCGTTGTATAAACTGTTTGGCCTGTGTAGAAAAGTGTCCAACAAAACAAATTAAAATAAAAGAATGACCAGCAAAAATTGGTCATTCTTTTATTTTTTATTTATACCCTTATTAGTTTAAAGTATCCATTTCCAAATATACTTTTTACATAATCTACTTTAGTGTTGGTAAACTTTTTAAATCATTTCTATGGCCCTTTGTGGGCAAACTTTAGCACATTTACCACAACCAATACATTTTTCTTCATCAACTTTATAAGAATTAATTGTCTCATCAAAATAAATGGCATTAACAGGACAAACCCTTTTAGCTGGGCAAAAAGGAGATTTGTCACACTTAGAAGGTTTTATATATGCTATCAAAATAGTCCCTCCTCTCAGTTGGTGATTTTTATTATAATACTACATATACAGGGTATAGGTATATTATAGCATTGGAAATCACAAAATTCAATATATTATTTTAAACAAAAGAAAGTTTTACTTAAAAAATAAGTTTAATATTTTAGTGGAAAGGAAAACCTATATATAAACTAAAATTTTAAACAGAGGTGAACTTAGTTGAAATCCAAAGTTATTATAGTCTTATTTACAATTTTTCTCTTTTCTTTTTCTGGTATAGTACTTGCAGAAAATGAATTAGAAGATGGTAGTTATTATACTTTATACGATGAGAATAATAATGTCTTATTAAGGACTGGGATAGTTATCCACGTTGGAGATAAATTCATCGATCATAACAATATTCATTATGTAGTATATAAAGTAGATTCGGTAAATTTAAAAGCCTGGGCAAAAAAAATAGATCCAGATGAAGTAACAACATTTACTATAAGTAATTTTGCCCAATTAAAAGGAGCAGATCAAAGGAGAATAGGACTATATTATACCCATAGTGGAGAAAGCTATGTTCCTTCTGATGGCTATGCCCAAACGGATAGAAGGCGAGGTGGCATATACAAAGTAGGAGAAAGACTAGCTCAAAGGTTGGAAGAACTAGAAGTAGAAGTTATAAATAATCGTCGTACCCATTTTCCTTATGCTGGATCCTATCGCCGGTCTAGAAGAACGGCAAAGGAAATAATAGATAAAAAAGTAGATGCTATTTTTGATGTTCATCGGGATGCTACACCAGTAAATGAATATTTAGAAGAAATAAATGGTGAAAAAATTACTCAAGTTTTAATAGTTGTTGGCAGACAAAATCCAGCTTTCAAAGTAAATGAAGAATTTGCTTTAAAATTAAAAGCAGTGGGAGATGAAATGTATCCTAAGCTTGTTAAAGGTATTTTTTATGCTCGAGGTGGGTACAATCAAGATTTACATCCTAGGGCTTTATTGTTGGAAATAGGAGCCCATACAAATAAAAGGGAGCATGCAGAAAGGGGAGCAGAGCTTTTTGCAGAAGTCATTACTAAAACCCTATATGGAGATTTAGAGGTACCAAAAGCTACGGAAGAACTAGAAGAAAACCCTAAATCATTGGAAGAAGAGGAAAACAATGACCCTCCTAAAGTACAATCCACTGTAAACAGTGGTGGCACTGGAAGAGGAGGACTATTAAAAGGCATGATGATAGTTTTATTATTAACAGTTATAGGTGGAGGGGGCTATTTACTAATTAGTGTAGGAGATACTCGGGAGATAGAAAGAAAAATCAGGAATTTTCTATCAAAGGAATTTGCTAATGCTTTAATTGGGAAAAAAGGTAAAAAGGAAAAGTAAAAGTTGACACTATCAGAAAAGGGGTATATCATAAAATTAGAAAATTTTCTTTGAAATGGGTAAAATTTGATTTAGGGGGGAGGAAAAATGTTTTTGAAGTTTTTTTTAGCAGCCTTGATTTCTGCAATTACATATATTGATGCAACAGCTGTAGGACAAACTATGATTTCTCGCCCCATAGTTTCAGCACCTATTATTGGTTTAATTTTAGGTGATTTACAAACTGGTATTTTAGTTGGAGTATTGTTGGAATTATTATGGGTTGGTACACTACCTGTAGGTGCAACAGTACCACCGGAATCAACTTTTGCCGCTGTAAATACAGTGGCTATTGCTATCCTAACTGGTTTTACCGATGTAAGTAGTTTAATCTTAATATTTATCTTTTTAATACCATTTCTTTACATAGCTAGTTTTTTTGAGGATAAAATTAGAGGTAAAAATAACAAATTGACTATAATAGCTGAAAAACTAATAGAAGAAGGGAAACTAGATAAATTAGTCCGATTACATTTTTTAGGTTTGTCTCGATTTTTTAGCAAAACATTTATCATTTCCTTAATTGCAGTTACAATAGGTTATTATATCATCCCCCCAGTTTACCAAGATTTACCACAATCCTTTTATAATACATTGGAAATAGGAGGCAAAATACTACCTATTTTAGGGGTCGCAGTAGTTATAGATTTATTGATAAACAAAAGAAATCTGTATTTTTTATTTTTGGGTTTACTCTTAGGATTATTTAATGTTAATCTTTGGTTATTATTGCTAATTAGTATTGTTGCTGTAATCCTTTACCTTTTATTTTTAAGGGGGGGAGATTTTGAATAAATTTTATCTCTTAGTAAAAACAGTATTTAGAAGTATGTTTATTCAAGGTTCCATGAACTTTGAAAGGATGCATAACCTAGGAATAGTTTATATTTTATTACCAGCATTAAAGGCTATTTATAAAGATGAAGAGAAATTAAAGGAAGTTCTTAAAGGGCACTTAGAGTTTTATAATTGCCATCCATATATGTCATCATTTGTATTGGGAACTGTTATAAAATTAGAAGAGAAAAGACAAAGGGGTGAATTACCTAATCCAAAGTTTATCAGTCAAGTGAAAACTGGAATGATGGGACCATTAGCTGCGATGGGAGACTTGTTTTTTTGGCGTACTTTACGACCAATGGCAGCAGTTATTGCTGTAACCTTTGCTTTAAATGGATATCTATATGCTCCTTTGATCTTTTTAGTACTATATAATATACCCCATATCTATATCCGGATTGTTGGGGTATTTTTAGGGTATAAAGAAGATATAAAAATTATCAATAAAGTACAATCCTTTAATGTCAATAATATTGTTAAGGCATTTGGGGCAGTTGGTATCTTTTTCTCAGCAGTTCTTTTTGCTAGTATAATTAATTGGGATATTATTACAATTTCAGCATTTTACTATTTTGCTGTTTTGTTATTTGCTTTGTTTTTCCTTAGAAGAGGAATTAAAGTGTTAAATGTTTTTGCTATCTTTATGGTAATTACTTTTATTTTTCAAATAATAAAGGGATAATGGGAAGGTGATGATATTGAAAATAGTAGCAGATTTGCATACCCATACCATAGCAAGTGGTCATGCTTATAGTACTTTATTGGAAATGGCTAAAGCTGCCAGTGATAAAGGGTTAGAAATGTTGGCCACTACAGATCATGGACCGAATATGCCGGGAGCACCACACCCCTATTATTTTGGTAATATGAGGGTTGTTCCTAAGGAAATATATGGTGTGGAAATTCTTAGGGGTGTAGAAGCTAATATCTTGGATGAGCAGGGAAATATCGATTTACCCCTTCATTTTCAAAGGAACCTCGATATCTTGTTAGGTGGGTTCCACTTCCCTTGTTATAATTCAGGTAGTGTAGAAGAAAACACAAGGGCTGCAATCCATGCTATGATCCATTCTAAAATCGATGTTTTAGTACATCCAGGAAATCCTGAATTTCAGTTAGATGCAGAGAAGGTAGTTCAAGCAGCTAAAGAAAATAATGTATTAATAGAGATAAATAATAGTTCTTTAGGGGAAGGAAGTAGAAAGGGAAGTTATGATAATTGCTTAGAGATAGCCAAGGCTGTTGCCAAGTATAATTGGATAGTATCTTTAGGAAGTGATGCCCATATTGTTTTTGATGTGGGGAACTTTAGTAAAGCATTAACATTAATTGAAAAAGCTGGGTTAACAGAGGAAAATATAATTAATACTGATATTAAAAAAATAAAAGAGTTTTTAAAATCTCGAAAAAGACCAAGATTCATTGAAGGTTAAGAGGAGGAATAATCATGGAAGAGTTAATTATTGGTGTCGATTTAGGAGGTACAAACATTGCTGCAGCTTTAGTAAAAAAAGATGGTAGTATTATAAAGAAAATTTCTAACCCTACAGAAGCAAACAAGGGTAAAGATGTTGTAATAACTAATTTAATAGCTACTATTGAGGAACTGTTAGGTTATGTAGACCATAATAAAAAAATAAAAGGTATTGGTATCGGAATACCAGGTGTTTGTGATATAGAAAAAGGTCTAGTTAAATTTGCACCAAACCTTTTTTGGGAAAATGTTGAGATAGTGAAGATATTAGAAAGCAAGTTTAATTTGCCAGTCTTTATTGACAATGATGCCAATGCCGCTGCCTTAGGAGAAGTATGGTGTGGGGCTGGTAAAGGGAAAAGAGACATTGTCTGCATTACCCTTGGTACTGGAGTAGGTTGTGGAATTATTTTAAATGGAGAAATTTTTCACGGGGCAGGCAATGGTGCTGGAGAATTAGGACATATAACTGTAAAGGAAGATGGTCCTAAATGTAATTGTGGAAATAATGGGTGTTTAGAGGTATTAGTAGCTGCACCAGCTATAGCAAAAAAGGGTAAAGATGCTTTGTTAAAGGGTGATACTTTATTAAGGGATATCACTGATTTAGAAAAATTAACGGCTAAAGATGTATTTGATGCTGCCAAAAAAGGAGATAAAATCTGTCTAGATATAATTAAGGATGTGGCTAATAATTTGGGATTAGCTATTGCCAATGTCATAAATATATTAAATCCTCAAATGATCATCATTGGTGGCGGAGTAGCGGCAGCAGGGGATATCTTGTTTAAACCTTTAGAAGAAGTTGTTGCTAAAAGGGCCTTGAAAGATTTATATAAAGATGTAGAAATAGTTCCTGCCCAATTAGGAAATGATGCAGGAATTATTGGAGCTGCAGCATTGGTTAAATAAAGTAGTAAATTTATCAAAAAGGGGGAAAATTATTTTAAAAAGGAGGAACCCCCTTTGAAAATAATAGGTGATTATCATACCCATACAAAATATAGTCACGGGAAGGGAACTATAGAAGAAAATGTAGTTATGGCAATTAAGAGAGGTTTAAAAGAAATTGGAATTGCTGAACATGGGCCTAGAGTTTTATTTGTGGGAGTATCAGAAAAAAAATTACATAAAATTGCCGATGAAATAGAAATTTTAAGAACAAAGTATAAAGAGATAAAAATTCTCTTTAATATTGAAGCTAATCTCTTGGATATTCATGGTAATATTGATGTTCCTCCTAGTATTTTACCTCGTCTAGATATGTTACTTTTAGGCTTTCATCCCAATATACTCCCTACTTATCATTATTTGCCTTTAGTATATAACAACTTTTTAGCTTCTCTCAGTTCCCAAAATTTAGAAAAGGCTCGAGATCTTAATACAACGGCTTTAGTTAATGCTGTTAATAAATATAAAATTGATATTATTACCCATCCTGGCCATAGAATCCATATAGATACTGGTCGTTTAGCAAAGGCTTGTGCTAATAGGAAAACTGCTTTAGAAATAAATTGCCGACAGGGTCAGAAAATCGAAGACTTTGTAGAGGTAGCTTTAAAAGAAGGGGTAAAATTTTATATAAATACAGATGCCCATAAACCTGAAGATGTGGGGAATTTTCATGAAGGAATAGAAATTGCTAAAAAGCTAAAGATACCTAAAGAATTCATCGTTAACTGTAACTGAGGAGGAAACTTTATGGA
This sequence comes from Anaerobranca gottschalkii DSM 13577, assembly GCF_900111575.1. Classification (NCBI taxonomy): domain Bacteria; kingdom Bacillati; phylum Bacillota; class Clostridia; order Eubacteriales; family Proteinivoracaceae; genus Anaerobranca; species Anaerobranca gottschalkii. Next base: position 36,553 of record NZ_FOIF01000012.1, read on the forward strand.
ATTTGTTATTGTTACAGGAATGTCTGGAGCAGGGAAAACATTGGCATTGAGGAGTTTTGAAGACCTGGGGTATTTTTGTATTGATAATCTTCCCCCTGCCCTCATTCCCAAATTTGCTGACCTTTGTGCTCAATCGGAAGGTAATATCACAAAAGTAGCAATTGTAGTAGATATTCGGGGAGGTCAGTTTTTTAAAGATTTAAATTTTATCTTACAAAATAATGGCTTCCAATTTAAAATTCTCTTTTTGGAAGCTAAAGATGATGTATTAATAAGGCGTTTTAAAGAAACCCGTAGAACCCATCCTTTAGCTTTAGATGATAGAATAATTGATGGTATTGCTAAAGAAAGGGAAATGTTGGAGGGGCTTAGGGATAAAGCTAATATAGTTATAGATACATCGGATTTCACTGGACATCAATTAATTGCTAAAATAAAAGAACTTTTTAAAGGTACTGATACAAAGGATTTATTGATAACTATTATTTCCTTTGGTTTTAAATATGGAATTCCCTTAGATTCTGATATGGTCTTTGATGTTCGTTTTTTACCTAACCCTTTCTACGATGAAAATTTAAAAAATTACACTGGAAATGATAAAAATGTTCAAGATTATATTATGGCAGCTAAGCAGACATCGGTCTTTTTGCGTAAATTAGAAGATATGATCGACTTTTTGATTCCTTACTACAAAGAAGAAGGCAAAAGTCAATTAATTATCTCTATTGGCTGTACTGGTGGAAAACATCGTTCTGTAACAGTAGCTAATAAATTAAAGGAAAAATTACAAAGGGATGGGAAATTAGCCAAAACATTCCATAGAGATATTGATAAAGGAAAATAATTTGGGAATGTACTATTAGAAGTTCTGGGAAAAAACGGGGGGATATTTATGAAGTGGTTATACCCAGGTTTAGGGATAAAAAGGTGGATTTTAGTTACTATTTTATCCCTATTTCTTTTCTTATTTAATTTTACAACGATAATTATAGGGGTTAACGATATTGCCACTTTAGGAAAGAGGCTATTTGAAGGGGTTTTTAATTATTTAGGAGATTATGTATATATCATTTCTATAATTTCAGGGATTACAAGTCTGTTTATCTTAGTTTTTGCTGTTATTAAGACTAACCAGGCAATAATAAGGGTTATCCTACCTAATGACATTGAAGATGCTAAAGTAGTAGATCTTATGTATAGTAAGCGATTTTTAGGACGGGGGCCCAAATTAGTAGTTATTGGCGGAGGAACAGGGCTCTCTGTTTTATTGAGGGGGCTAAAAAATTATACATCTAATATCACTGCTGTGGTTACAGTAGCTGATGATGGAGGAAGTTCAGGTAGAATTAGGGGAGAAATGGGAATTTTACCTCCTGGAGATATTAGGAATTGTTTAATTGCTTTATCAGAATCAGAGCCTGTTTTAGAAAAGGTATTTCAACATAGGTTTAAAACGGGGATTGGTCTAGAAGGCCATAATTTTGGTAATTTGTTTTTAGCTGCTTTTACTGAATTAATGGGATTTGAGCAGGCGGTAAAGGAAATGGCAAAGGTTTTAGCAGTAAGGGGTAAAGTCTTACCTGTAACTTTAGAAAATATTGTTCTTCAAGCTAAATTAAAAGATGGTACAATAGTTCGGGGTGAATCTAATATTTCTAAAAGTCAAATCCCTATTGAAAAAATAAGTATTATTCCTAGCTATGCAAAAGCATTAGAAGATACTATTCAAGCTATCCAAGAAGCAGATGCTATCATTTTAGGTCCTGGCAGTTTATACACTAGTATCATCCCAAATCTTTTGGTTGCCGGTATTGAAGACGCTATTAAAAAAAGCAAAGCACCGGTATATTATGTTTGTAATATCATGACACAAAGGGGAGAAACGGAAGGGTATACTGCCCCTGATCATCTAGAAGCCATATATAAACATACAAAGTCTAGATTTATAGATTATGTAGTAGTTAACAACAAAGATATAACTTCTCGGCAAAAACATTTATATATTTTAGAAAATTCTATTCCAGTAAAAATAGAGAAAGAAAGGTTAGCAGCTATGAAGATTAAACTCCTTGAGGGTGATTTGCTAGCTCAAGCAAATCAGGTTCGCCATGATCCAGATAAGTTAGCACGAATTATTCTTGCTAACTTGTTAAAAGAACATTATCGGAGTAAATCCTTTATTGATGGAATTCTTTTGGAAAGAAAGTTATCATTAAGGTCTAATTAGTTAATAAATCAAAACCCTAGCTTCATTTTCGGGCTAGGGTTTTGATTTTAAGGGGGTATGAATTTCACTTGTCTATTAGTATTATTAACAATAAATTTAATATTTATTCAGAAAAAATATTTGAGAAAGGGCTGTAATTTGATATAATTTTTCTAAAGAAAATGTTAAGGGATGATAAAAATGGCAATTACTTCTTTTTCTGCTAATATAAAATCTGAATTATGTCGTATCAAAAGCCCCCTTTGCTGTATTAAAAGTGAATTAGCTGCCCTTTGTCTAATTAACGGTACAGTGCAAATAAATTCTCGACAAGGGATTGTATTAAATGTTATCACTGAAAATGCCACTATTGCTAAAAGGATATATACCCTTATTAAGGAAGCCTTTGATATCAACAGTAGTATTTTTGTTCGCCGTAAAACAAAACTTAAGAAGAATAATAGTTATCTAGTTGAAGTTAGCGGGAAGGAAAATGTAGAAAATCTCTTAGATAATCTGTACCTTTTAGGTAGTGGTCAAGGGGTAAAAGAAAGGATTCACAATCAGCTGTTGAAAAAACGCTGTTGTAAAAGGGCTTTTATTAGAGGAAGTTTTTTAGCATCTGGTTCTGTAAATAATCCCGATACAACTTCATATCACTGTGAAATAAATGTAAGTTCAGCTAACCATTGTGAGTATTTAGTAAGTTTATTTAAACTTTTCCATTTACGGGTTAAAAGTTTTCAAAGGAGAAATAATTATGTAATTTACCTAAAGGATAGTGATGATATAGTGGATTTTCTCAATATCATCGGTGCCCATAATGCTTTACTAACCTTTGAAAATGCCAGGGTATATAAAGAAATGCGGAACAATGTAAACAGAGTCGTTAACTGTGAAACAGCTAATTTAAATAAAATTGTCGATGCAGCTCAAAAACAAATAGAACAAATAAAAATTATCGAAAAAACCATAGGTCTTGATAATTTACCACAAACTCTAAGGGAGGTAGCTTTAGAGAGGTTAAAGGATCCTTCCTTAAGCTTAAAAGAAATAGGGGAAAGATTAAATCCGCCTGTAGGAAAATCAGGAATAAATCACAGATTTAAGCGTATACAAAAAATAGCAGAGGATCTTATTCAGAATAATTTAAAAGAGGGGGAGAAATAAAAGGTGGTAGAAACTAAAGGGGTTATAAAGATACCCATAGGGTTACACGCAAGACCAGCTGTAATTTTCATTCAAAAAGCTAGTGAATTTACCAGTAATATAAAATTGATTAAAGATGAATTTGAAGTCGATGGGAAAAGTATAATGGGGGTAATGTCACTAGCCTTAGGACATGGTGAAGAAGTAACTATACGGGCAGAAGGGGAAGATGAACAAGAAGCAGTAGAGACACTAATTAAACTTTTAGAGGAACTAGCATAAAAAGATAAACGGCATTTCAGCCGTTTATCTTTTTTTATTGTATTTTTCTACGAACTTCTCAATTCTACCGGTAGTATCTACAACCTTTTGTACTCCAGTATAAAAAGGATGGCAATTAGAACAAATTTCTACCTTTAAATCTTTTTTTGTGGAACCTGTTTCATATTTTGCCCCACAGGCACATTGAATAGTGGTGGTTTGGTAATTAGGATGGATACCAGCTTTCATAAATTTGACCTCTCCCTTCGTTATGTATAAAAAATTAAGATAATTTAATAATAACATAATTATGAATATATGTAAATAAAATAAATTATTTTAAAGAGTTTAAATATATTAATAACAAAATATAACAGGAATAAAAACTTAGATTAATAGTATAGTTAAAAGGAAAAAAGAAGTTTATATAGAATATAATAATATGGGAATAAGTATTATCCTAAGAACTCAATGAAAGGCTTTTATAAATTATTATAGAAAGTATTCGGTAAATAGTTGTGCTGGTTGTAGAAAATGAAAAAATTTAGGAGTGAGATTATGAAATTGGATTTTAGTTTACAGATCCAACAGGTACAAAAATTGTTAATGACTCCACAATTGAAGCAAGCAATTAAGATATTACAAATGCCTGCTTTGGAACTGCAAGAATATATTCAACAAAAGGTCGAAGAAAATCCAGTTTTAGAAGTTACTGAAGAACAGGAAAATGATATCTATATTGATAAAAAAGCCTTTGATAAAAAAACAAAAACTTCAAATGAAGATATTATTGATTGGCAAGAATATTTTAATGAAAGGCATTATGAAGAAGTTAGTTTTGGTAAAGAAGCGGTAGAAAGGGACAGTTTTGAAACTTATACAAAAAAGGAAGTAACTTTTTGGGAATATTTTGAACAACAAATGGGGATGCTCAATCTTTGTAAAAAAGGGGAAAAAATTGCTGAATATATTATAGGTAGTTTAGATGAAAATGGTTATTTACGAACTTCAGTAGAAGAAATTGCCCAGACCTTAGGGGTAAAAGATAGTGAGGTAGAAGTAGTTTTAAAGAAAGTACAGCAGTTAGAACCTGGTATAGCTGCAAGGAGTCTGAAGGAATGTTTGTTATTACAAATTCAGTATAGAAAAGATGCTCCTCTCCATACCCAATGCATAATTGAGAATTATCTTGAATTAGTAGGAGAAATGAAACTGCCTAAATTGGCAGAAATACTAAATTTATCATTACTAGAGGTTCAAGAAATAGTAGATTACATTAAAAAATTAAATCCACGTCCCGGTTTAGCCTTTGTTTCAAACATGGATAACCGTTATATTCAACCCGATGTTTATATTCTGGAGTATGGGGATGAATATATGGTAATTGTTAATGATAGTATTCTTCCTAGATTAAAAATCAATAATTATTATAAATCTTTATTAAATCATGGTAATGATCAGGAACAACAGTATATCAAAGATAATTTAAATAATGCATATAATTTATTAAAAGCCATAGAACAAAGGAAAAGGACTTTACAACAGGTAGTGGAGTTTATTGTAGATTATCAAAAGGAGTTTTTTAAATACGGGATTAAATATCTAAAACCTTTAAAATTAAAAGATGTGGCGGAAAGCTTAAATATACACGAATCAACAGTTTGTAGAGCGACAAATGGAAAATATGCAGATACTCCTAGGGGAATATTTGAATTAAAATATTTTTTTAGTGGTGGTTTAGGATCGAGTTGTGGAGAAGAAATTTCCACAATAGGTATAAAGAAGAGAATAATTGAAATGATAGAAAAGGAAGATAAAAGTAAACCTTTAAGTGATCAACAAATTGCAGATATTTTACAAAAAGAAGGTGTAAATATTTCTAGAAGAACGGTAGCAAAATATCGTGATGAAGCAAATATTCCTTCTTCTGCAAAGAGAAAAAGATATAAATAGTTAAAATTTAAGTCTTCCCTTTAACTTTTAAGGGAAGACTTAGTGCTAATAACCTTATTGGGGGTGTTTTTATGAAGCAGCGGATTAAACAATTCCTTAAAGCTATTACTGCAAAAATAGTTTTAGAAGATGAAGAATTTTTAAACAAATATTTAAAAGACCAAAGGTTAAAGGGGCTTTTTCGACAATTACCAGTTTTTGAACAGCGACATTCCTTAGATGTAGCATATACCATTTTGGAAAAGTATAGCCAAGTTTTAGATGATAATGAGAAAAATTTACTTATAAAAGGGGCATTACTCCATGATGTTGGTAAAATAGGGACAGGCTTAAATCCCTTAACTAAATCACTGGCAGTGGTAATTGATAAACTTTTTCCCCAAATAGCTAAAAAATTGACATTTATAAAATTTATTGATGGATATTATAATCATCCAATCAAAGGTGGTCAGATATTGAAAAAATATGATCTTCCACCAGATGTTATTTACCTGGTGGAAAATCACCATAAAAATAGTAAAAATCATTATGGCCACAGTGGTAAGCTCCTTAAAATATTGATGGATTGTGATGATTTGAATTAATAAATACAATCTTTTTCCAAAAGATCTTGACTTATAATTGGAATATTGATAACTTGACTTTATCAGTAAAAATAAGATAAAAAGGCCTAGAACCCTTGTTTTACAAAGGTTTTAGGCCTTTTGTTTTTTGCAAAAAGTTGTCGTTCTATACCCCTATTTTTTAGTTTGAGCAATAATTTTTTTTATTTCGTTTAAAGTCATAAATCTCTTTGAAAAATCGATACCTGTAATTTTTCCAAGGTCATCAACAACTTCATTAAAATAGTCAAACATGTAGTAATTTTTATCAATATACGTTCCTGTAATATTTTTCATCACATCAA
>NZ_FOIF01000013.1:0-32067 GCF_900111575.1 Anaerobranca gottschalkii DSM 13577
TCCTTTTTGAGGAAGAAAAATTCCAACAAATAGCCCCTATTCAATATTATAAGGAGCCAGAAAAATTGGTATACCGCTTTATAAGTAATAGATTAACCTTTGCTTATGATGATACTAAAACATTAACTTTAAATAGTGCCAATATACTTATACCTAAAAGTACTTTTAATATTAAATACATATTAGCCTTGCTAAATTCCGCTCCATTGCAATTTTACTTTGAAAACACATTTTCCAGTTTTAAAGTTTTAAGACACCATATCGAAGCTTTTCCAATACCAATAATTGATTTTAGCAAAGAAAAGGAGATAGAAGGGCTAGTTAATTTAATTTTGCAAGAGGATAAAGAAGAAATTCTAAATAACTTATATCAAGAACTTGATGAAGAGGTTTGTAAATTATTCTGTTTAAGTAAAAAAGAAATAATATGTTTAATAAAATAAAGAGCTCGTTTTATGAGCTCTCAGATTGAAAAGAATCCCTTTGTCCTTATCCTAACATTGCTTTTAAATCTTCTTGAGGATCTCCCGTTAATTTAAGGTTAAAGGTTTCTTGCAGAACCTTTAGCACTCCTGGAGAAATAAATTCTGGTGGTTTAGGACCAATATAGATGTTTTGTACACCTAAACTAAAGAGACCTAAAAGAATTGCTACAGCCTTTTGCTCAAACCAAGAAAGAACAATACTTAATGGTAGTTCATTAACTGAGCAGTTAAAGGCTTCTGCCAATGCTAAAGCGATTTTCACAGCAGAGCCGGAGTTGTTACACTGGCCTAAATCAATATATCTAGGAATACCATCAATGGTACCAAAATCGATATCATTAAACCTAAATTTACCACAAGATGTTGTTAAAATTACACAATCCTTAGGTAATGATTGGGCTAGTTGGCGGTAATACTCTCCCCCTTTACCGGGAGCATCACAACCGGCAATGACAAAGAATCTTCTAATTTTACCCTCTTTAACAGCACTAATGATTTCAGGAGCTAATTTTAAAACATTTTCATGGTGATAACCTGTTATTAGTGTTTTATCAGAATCAATATTAGCTTCAGGTAGCTCCAAAGCCTTGTTAATTAGAGGAGTAAAATCATTATTGATAATTTTTGTTACCCCCTCCAAACCAGCGACACCGTATGAAAACATCCTATGGCCGTAGGACCCTTTTATTGGCATTACACAATTAGTGGTTGCTAAGATGGCACCGGGAAACTCTTCAAATACCTTTCTTTGATCATACCAAGCTTTACCGATATTACCTTTTAGGTGGCTATATTTTTTAAGCTGAGGATAGCCGTGGGCTGGCAGCATTTCAGAGTGGGTATAAATATTAATACCTTTTCCTTCAGTTTGTTTAAGAAGTTCTTCTAAAGCAAAGAGGTTATGACCTGTTACAATAATAGCTTTACCTTCAATTTTATCGGCAGAAACCACTACAGGCTGAGGAATTCCCAATCTATCGGTATGGGCTTTATCTAGAACCTCCATTATTTTAACTGTAGCTTGTCCTACTTTCATCGCCATTTGAATGTGTTCTTCTAAGTTAAAATTAGAATTTGTTAATGTTAAGTACAGTGCTTCATGGGTTAATTTATCAACTTCTTCACTAGAAGCACCTAATTCTCTAGCATGGGTAGCATAGGCGGCAATACCCTTTAATCCTAAAATTATTGTATCTTGCAAACTGGAAATTTCAGAATTTTTACCACAAACACCTATAGGACCAGTACAGCCCCCTTTCTTAGTTTGCTCGCATTGGTTACAAAACATTTCCATAAACTACTACCTCCTTAATATATATTATGTATATCATAATAATCTAGAATATAATAAAAATCTGTGATATAAATCATATTGGAAGGAAAAAATTAAAAAATAAAAGGTTTTAGACTTATAAATGTAGAATTATTTACTCAGAAAAAATTAAAAACAAGACGGGGTGAAAAGCTTTGATTAAAAGTCTCATTGTAGCGGCTTATGTAATAATTATGTTAATTTTATCTATTCCTTATCTGCTAATTATAAAATTATGTAAGTTTTTAGGTTTGAAAAAAGTTTACTCTACTCTTTTAAACTCCTTTCTAATCTTTTTTTGCCGATCCGCTTTTTGGTTAGCAGGAGTTAAAGTTGAAGTAGAAGGTCTAGAAAATTTATTAGACAGAAATATGATATTTGTAGGAAACCATCAAAGTATGGTAGATATCCCGGTCATGTTAGGTTATATTCCTGGAATAAAAGGGTTTATCGCTAAAAAGGAAACCAAAAAATTACCAATTATTAATTGGTGGATGGAAGAAATAAACTGTGTTTTTTTAGACCGACATAATATTCGCCAAGGGATGAAGGATATGGCAAAAGCCAAGGGATTATTAGAAGAAGGAAAATCTTTAGTAATATATCCTGAAGGAACTAGGAGTAAAAGTGACCAAATGGGTGAGTTTAAAAAAGGTAGTTTGAAAATAGGGGTTCAGGCAGGTGTGCCTATTGTACCAGTTGCCATTTCAGGTTCATATAAAATATTTGAAGAAGAAAGAAAGATAAAAAAAGGTAAAGTAAAGGTAAAGATTGGCGAACCTATTTTTATTGAAAGGTTAAGTGAGGAAGAAAAAAAAGATATCTCCCAATTAGCCTATGAAAGGGTAAAAGGCCTTTTAGAAAAAATACAAAAACCTTAAATAAAAGGTATTTGTATTGAGAGGTGAAAAAATGGAAAAAGGATATATAAGAAAGTCCCACCTTCGATGTTTAAATTATGGTGTTGATAAAGAAAGAAATTTTTCTGCTAAAATTATCGCCGGTCAACAGCTTGCCGATAGATTAGAGAAAAATAGAACCCTCATAGAAGTAGCAACACCCTTTATGGAACACCTCTATAATTTCGTTAAAGGCTCTAACTTCTTTTCCATCTTAACCGATGGAGAGGGTTGTATTTTAAAAGTCATAGGGGATCAAGAAATATTACAAGAAGCTTACTCGTTAAAAATGATACCCGGTGCTTTTATGGATGAAAAGAATATTGGAACAAATGCAATGGGTACTGCACTGGCGGAAGGGAAACCTGTACAAGTTTCGGGGGAAGAACACTATATAAAAGCATATCACCGTTGGACCTGTTCAGCTGCCCCTATTAAAAATCCTGATGGTGAAGTTATCGGTTGTCTAGACTTAACAGGCTACAGTCCCCAAGTCCATTCCCACACTCTAGGAATGGTGGTGGCAGCGGTAAAGGCGGTAGAAAACATTTTAACAAAGGATCAAGCGACTTTTAAACTTTCTGTTGTTAATAAATATATAGAAACAATAATCAATTCTATAGATGAAGGGATCATAACCGTTGGACCAAAGGGTTACTTAAAACTTTTGAATGCTAAAGCAGAAAAAATTTTAGGTTTATCTAACATTGAGATACAGGGGAAAAGAGCCAAAGACTATATTGAAAATTGGGATTTTATTGAAAGGATACTCAAAGAAAAAAATAAGATATCTGAAGAAGAGACATATATAAAAAGTAAAAAAGGAAAGTTTCACTGTATTATAAGTGGCTATTTTATACAAGGTAAAGATAAACCTCAAGGATATGTTTGTATTTTTAAAGAAATAAAAACAGCAAGGAAATTGGCAAACAGGATGTATGGTAAACAGGCGGTATACACCTTTGAAAAAATTATCGGTAGAAACAAAGAGTTTATTAAAACATTAGAGAAGGCAAAAAATATAGCAGATAGCCCTTCTACAGTTTTAATTTTAGGAGAAAGTGGAACAGGTAAAGAAGTTTTTGCCCAAGCAATTCACAATGCTTCTTCTAGAAAAGATGAGGCCTTTGTGGCCATCAATTGCGGTGCAATACCTAAAAACTTAATAGAAGCAGAATTGTTTGGATATGAGGAAGGAGCTTTTACCGGTGGGAAAAGGGGTGGAAGTATAGGTAAGTTCGAACTAGCCGATGGAGGAACCCTTTTCTTAGACGAAATTGGAGAAATGCCCCTTGATATGCAGGTCAACTTACTTAGGGTATTAGAAGAAGGGAAGTTTTATAAAGTAGGGGGCAATAGGGAAATATCCGTCGATGTCCGGATAATTGCAGCTACCAATAAAGATTTAAAAAAAGAAGTAGAAAAGGGTTTTTTCCGCAAAGACTTATATTATCGTTTAAATGTCTTGACTTTAAAACTTCCTTCATTAAAAGAGCGAAAAGATGACATCCCTTTATTAGTAGACTATTTCTTAACAATTAAATCTCTAAAATTAAACAAAAAAACGGTAGTATTAGGTGAAGAAATTTTAGAAAAATTTATGAATTATCATTGGCCGGGAAATATTAGAGAATTAGAAAATGTAATTGAAAGTATAGTTAATACTCCTGATTTGTTAGAGTTACCCTTTGAAAAACCAAATATAAAATTTAGTTTCGATGAACAACTATTAGAATTAGAAAACCTAGAAGATGTAGAAAAATATACCATTGAAAAGGTATTGAAAAAATATAATTATAATATATCCAATGCCGCTAAGGCATTAGGTATTGGTAGGAATACTTTATATCGAAAAGTAGAAAAATATAAAATTAAAGTAGAAGACCATTTTTGTTCCAATTTGAAACAATTGCCCTAAAAGGATACAAAAAATATTGACACTATGTTCCAAAATAACACAGCCCCCTTTTTTCTATTAAAGGGATGCTGTGTTTTCTTTATTTATAAAATTAGGAATGTTGGCACGAACTTTGCGTATTATTATACTGTGAAAAAATATAAGGGAGGCGGTAGAAAGATGCATGGTTACAGAGGGAAGATTCTAAGGGTTAACCTCACAGAGAGAACTTGTAAAGTGGAAGATTTAGATTTAAACTTGGCAAAAAAATATCTCGGCGGTAGAGGTTTAGGGGAAAAACTCTTTATGGATGAAGTAGACCCTAAAGTAGACCCTTTTAGCCCCGAAAACAAGTTTTTAGTAGTAACGGGTCCTTTAACAGGTACACCTACCCCTACAGGGGGCAGGTACATGGTTGTAACAAAATCTCCCCTTTCTGACACCATAGCCTGTTCAAACTCCGGTGGTTTTTGGGGAGCAGAACTTAAATTTGCCGGTTATGATGTAATTATAGTAGAAGGTAAAGCAGATAAGCCAGTATATATCCATATTGAAGATGATATGGTCGAAATTAAAGATGCCCAACATTTGTGGGGTAAAGTTGTATCTGAAACTACAGAAGTTTTAAAGGGAGAATTAGGAGAAAAAGTTAAAGTTTTAACTATAGGACCGGCCGGTGAAAAACTTTCTAGAATCGCAGCGGTAATGAACGATCTTTATAGAGCAGCAGGTAGATCGGGAGTAGGGGCAGTTATGGGTTCTAAAAACTTAAAGGCTATTGTAGTTAAAGGAAGTGGCAAGCCTCAAATCGCTGCCGAAGATAAACTTAAAGAAGTAGTAGCTAGTTGTATGAAAAAAATAAAAGAAAATGGGGTTACAGGTCAAGGATTACCTACTTATGGTACAGCAGTATTGGTAAATATTATTAACGAAAATGGAGTATTCCCCACTAACAATTTCCAAAAAAGTGTATTTGCCAATGCAGAGGAAATCAGTGGTGAAACTTTAGCGGAAAAATATTTAATTAAAAAAGATGTTTGCTATCGCTGCCCTATCGGTTGTGGCCGTTACTGTAAAGTAGATGACATTGAAGGTGGAGGGCCAGAATATGAAACTATCTGGGCCTTTGGTGCCGATTGTGGAGTTTCAGATTTAGGAGCTATCATTAAAGCTAACTTCTGGTGTAATGAATTGGGATTAGATACCATTTCTGCAGGAGCTACTATTGCTGCAGCTATGGAACTTTATCAGAGGGGTTATATTAAGGAAGAAGACACCAATGGTATTCCTTTAGAATTTGGTAATAGTGAAGCAGTGATCCAGTGGACTAAGCGGATAGGTTATAGGGAAGGCATAGGAGATAAAATGGCGGAAGGGTCTTATAGGCTTGGGGAAAGCTACGGAGTTCCTGAGTTGTCTATGAGTGTTAAAAAACTAGAATTACCAGCTTATGATCCTAGGGGTATTAAGGGTCAAGGATTACAATATGCTACATCTAACCGTGGAGGTTGCCATGTTAGAGGTTATTTAATTTCACCAGAAATTTTAGGACTACCTGAAAAATTAGATAGATTTTCTTTAGAAGGTAAAGCCCAATGGGCCAAGACTTTCCAAGATTTAACAGCGGCTATTGATTCTTTAGGATTATGTCTGTTTACTTCCTTTGCCTTAGGACCACAGGAATATGCTGATCTGTATAATGCCGTAGTAGGCACTGATTTTAGCGGAGAAGATATTTTAACTGCTGGGGAAAGGATTTGGAATATTGAAAAGTTGTTTAACTTAAAGGCAGGCTTAACTAAAGGAGATGACACATTGCCTAAGAGATTATTAAATGAGCCAATTCCCGATGGGCCTTCTAAAGGTAATGTACATCAGTTAGAAGAATTACTACCCCAATATTACCAAGTAAGGGGATGGGATGAAGAAGGGGTACCAAAGGAAGAGACATTAGCGAAATTAGGGATCTAATAACTAAATTCTAATATATAAATATAGGCAGAGCCAGGGCTCTGCCTATATTCCTCTAAATAAAATAGGGAAAGCTTAAGCTTTTCTTAAGACAAGGTGATAAGTATGAAAAAATTAGGGATTGAATTTAAATTTACAGAAAGTTCTCCTGAAAAGGTCTATTTAGAATTAACTAATGGTTGTAATCTAAATTGCCAGTTTTGTTTTCGCCACGGTTGGAATGAAGGGATATTTGAATTAGATGGGGAAATTTTAGAAAAGATTAAAAGAGGATTAGAGGGAACAAGGGTTAAAGAAGTGATTTTAGGAGGAATAGGTGAACCAACAACGGCGAGTAATTTTGAAACTGGAGTGAAGCTCTTTAAGGATTATAATTTAACATTAACTACCAATGGAACTTTGCTTAAAGAAAAAGGGGAAATTATCAGTCAGGGGATTAAGAAAATAATAGTTTCTGTAGATGGAGATGAGGATAAATTTTTTCAAATTAGGAATACTCCATTAGAACAGGTCCTTGATGGAATTAAGTATATCAAAGGGATAAACAAAGGAATAGAAGTTCTCCTTCAGTTTGTGATTGGAAGAGAAAATGTGGATAAAATGAAGGCTGTTGTGGATATCTGCGAAAAATTGAATTTACAAGGGGTAATTTTTTCTAATATAATACCTGGCCAGCAAAGGGATAAAGATAAATACCTTTATACCCTTGGGCCTAACCCTTATTTAGATAGGGTTTTTAATGAAGTGAGAAATTACTCCTTTAAAAAAGGTGTTAACATAATTTATCCACAAACCAAAATAAAAACCCTTAGAAAATGTGGATTTATCGAAGAAGGATCAATATTTATCAACAGTTTAGGGGAAGTTTGCCCTTGCTATCGCTTTGCCCATAATTCTAAGGAGTACGTTTTTGGTAGAGAAAAAAGGATTAGTAAACACAGTTATGGAAGTGTAAAAGATGGGGATATCTTAACAATTTGGAATTCTAAAAGTTATTTAGATTTTCGCTTAACATTAATTACAGAAAACTACCCTTCTTGTTTAGATTGTGATTTAGTTGATGGTTGTGATATAGTTAACCAAACTACCTGGGATTGTGAGGGGATGTCACCTACCTGTGGAGATTGCCTTTGGTCTAGGGGGATAACAATTTGTCCATAAAAGGAACTTACGAAAGGGGAATAAGGATGATTAACTTAACAGTACGGTTATTTGCTACCTTGAGGGAAAACAGAGGGAAAGAACTCCATTTACAGTTTGATAAACCAGTAACTCCAAGGGATATAATAGAAAGGTTAAATATCCTTGAAGAAGATGTAGCTATATTATTGGTCAATGGTAGAGATGGCAGTTTAGATACCCACCTTGAAGATAATGATATTATTTCAATTTTCCCTCCCGTTGGCGGGGGCTAAAGCAGGATTTTTCCTAAACAATGTAGAATGTAAAAATTAAGATAAAAACACCGGTAAATACCGGTGTTTCCATTATAGGAGGGAAAATTATTGGTAAAATTTATCCATTGTGCAGATATCCATCTAGATAAACCTTTTTCAGGTTTAGGAACTATTGATGAAAGGATACAACAAAAGGTATTGGAAGGGAATAAAAAGGCCTTTGAACAGATAATAAATATAGCATTGGAAGAAAAAGTGGATTTTCTGTTAATAAGTGGGGATCTTTTTGATGGCACAAAGGTCAGTTTAGAAAGTCAAATGCTATGTGTAAGGCTTTTTAGAATGTTAGAAAAGGAAAACATTAAAGTTTACATTGCTAGAGGTAATCATGACCCTAAGGGAACAGTTCTTAATATTAACTTCCCTGAAAATGTCCATTTTTTTTCGGAGAAGGAACCGGAAACTATCCCTTTGGAGAAATTTGGGGAAAAGGTTTTTATCCATGGTATCAGTTACCCTAAGGAAAAGGTAGAGGAAAATTTAGCATTAAAATTTCCCGTTGCTAAAGAAGGAATAAATATAGGGGTTTTACATTGTGAAGTAGGGACAGGGGAAGGATACAGTCCTTGTACTTTAAGGGATCTCAAAGAAAAAAATTACCACTACTTTGCTTTAGGACATATCCATAAAGGAGAAGTTTTATCAGAAGATCCTTATATAGTTTATTCTGGGACCCATCAAGGTAAAAACATTAAAGAAACTGGAGAAAAGGGTTGTTTTTTGGTATCGATAGAAAATGGACAAGTTCAAATAGAATTTTATAAAACCGGTGTTATCCAGTGGATTTGTGAAGAAGTAGAAGGAGCTGACTTGACTAGTATAGATGACCTAAAGGATATATTGGAACAAAAGATCAAAGAAGTAACAGAAAAAATAGAAACACAAGGGGCAATAATAAGGTTCCTTTTGAATGGCCAGAGCAAGCTAGCTGGAATCGATACAGAAGAACTAAATGGTTTAGTAGCAGGTTTTAATGAAGAATTTGCCTATAAATTGCCCTTTATTTGGGTTGAATCCATTGAAAATAACCTTAAATCCCCAATAGATATAGAAAAGTTAAAAGAGCAGGATTTCTTTTTAGCTACTTTGTTAGGGATACTTGAAGAGAGCAAACTTTCTTTTAAATTACAAGAGGAAATATTTCAAAACCTAAAACTTTTATCAAAATCAGAAATTAGAAAAATTGTCGGGGAACTAAACAAAGTTGAAATTCTACAAAAGACAGAGAATCTTTTGATACAATATTTTGCTGGAGGATTGGATAATGTGGATTAAAGGGATTAAAATTGATGGTTTTGGTATTTTGAGAGATTTTGAAATAAATAATTTGTCTCCAGGGTTAAATATAATCTACGGTTATAATGAAAATGGAAAGACGACATTGAAAAATTTCATTACTTCAATTCTCTTTGGCTTTAAAGATAGGAGGAATGTAATTAAACGGTATGAACCGGTGAATGGAGGAACCCACGGAGGTAAATTAGTATTTAATTATAAAGATCAAAGATGTGAAGCCTCTAGATTTTATAAGAAAAAATCAGAAGGTGATTTAGAAGTAATTTGTAGTGGACAGTTAAAATTTACTTTATCAGAAATTTTAGCAGGGATAAATAGAGATGTATATGAAAATGTATTTTCCTTTGGGTTAGAAGAGCTAGGGAGTTTAAACAGTTTGACAGATAAAAAGGAAATAGTGGAACAAATATACACTGCCAGCTTTGGAGTAAAAACTGATTTAATTAAAAATGTAAAAAAAGAATTAGAAGGGCAGCTAGATAATATCTATAAGGATGGTAATAATAGTAAAAAGCTGTTAAATCAAAACTTAGAAGAATATAAGGTAGTAAAAAAAGCTATCTTAGAGGCAATGAAAAGGGAAGAAAAATACGGGGAATTAAAGGAAAGGTTACAAGGATTAGCAATTCAAAGGGAAGAAATAGAAAAGGAAAAATTAGATCTTGAAAGGGAACTAATAAAATCTGAAACCTTATATAACTATTTCCCAACCTATCAACAATACTTAGAAATAGAGAGGAAAGTAAAGGAATTAAGTTATAAAGGAGAGTACAGTGAAGGTGACTACAATAGTCTACAAACCCTTATTGGAGAATTGGAAAAGCTAAGGGAAGAAAAGGAAGAAAAAGGGTTAGAATTAACAAAAATTCAAATTAATCTAGATAATATTACCTTAGATAATCGACTCCTCGAAAAAAAAGAAAAGTTAAAAAAATTAGGGGAGTGGGCTATAAGTATAAAAGAAATTAACAAAAACTATCAAGATAATAGGAACAAATGGGAAGAGTTAAATAAAAGAATTTCAACAGCTAAAATCAGCTTAATTGGCAAATTACAAAAAGAGGTAGAAGAAATTTTCCTCCCCATAGGTTTTAAAAAGAAACTAGAAGAGTTAGAAGAAAAAATTAATAACAAGATGAAAGAAGAAGAGCAAAAAGGGTGGGAAATCAGTCAGTTAAAGGAGAATTTCCACACTATCAAAGGTGAAGATATAGGGGAAACCCTTTCTATGTTATATCAGCTAAAGGATTGGGAAAATAAAAAAGGAATATATTTGCCAAAGGTTTTACTCCTATTGAATACCTCTATCCTTTTCTTTTTAGTTTGGCAAGGGGATTACCCATTTTTAACTATATTTTTTGCCTTAAGCATTATCCCATTAAATTTTTGGTTGATTTATAATTGGGTAAAAGATAAAAATAATAGGATAAAGATTAAAAGTGCTCTAAAGGATAAGGGAGTTATAAATTTTAACAATATTGATTTAGAAATAAATAAGTTTCAAACTTTAGAGAGTAACTATCAAAAATTACAAAGGATCTTAGAGATATATAATTCTATAGTAGAAGATCTTAGAGATTTAGAAGGGGAAAAAGAACAACTTTTTTCTGAAGTAGGTTTTAAGGGAGATTTGTCCATAAAGGAAGGTTTGGATTTAGTAGAAGAGATTTCTAAGATTCAAGGATTATTAGGTGAAGCTGAGGAATATAAGTTAAAGTTCAATGGAGAAAAAGAAAAAATAAATAATTTTATTCAAATATGTAAGATAGAGATAGATGATAAGCTAACATCCTTAGAAGATGCTTTAATAACTGTTAATCAAAAACTAGAGTTATTAAAAACAGAAGAAGAAAAAGTGGAGAAATATAAAGGGTTGAAGGGTCAATTGGAATTTGTTTATAGGGATATTCAAAGGATTTTAAAGGAAGAAAGGGAGAAGGAAGAAAAATACAAGGAGTTATTAGATAAAGGAGGAGTAAAAACACCACAGGAGTATGAAGAAAACTATCAGAAGTATTTAGAAGGAAAAAAATTATTGGAGATGAAAAATACTTATTTAGCCAAGTTAGAAGGTGTTAATCTTGGGTCAATCCAAGAGGTACTTAAAATCTATAGTGAAATAAATGAACAACATCTTACTAGAAAGATTAGGGATTTAATAGAAATGTTACAAGATAAAAAAGAAAAAATAGAAGAAATTTCTAAGGAAATAGGAAAGCTAGAAAAAGAAATCGAAGACTTAGAAAAAAATAGTTCATTACAACAATTGGCTTTAACAGAAGAGAGAATAAAAAATCAAATAATCGAAAACGTTAAAAGGTGGGCTATCTATAAATCAAGTTTAACAGTTTTAGAAAAGGCTATTAAAGAGTATGAAGAAAAAACCCAACCAGATGTATTAAAAAGGGCTGCAGAATATTTTACTATAATAACTGATGGTAGATATAACAATATCAAAGTTAAAGATAATGAACTGATAAATATGTTTGTTGTCCAGCCAAATGGTAAAGAGATTCCAGTGGAAGCCTTAAGTAGAGGGACCCAAGAACAGCTGTATATTTGCATAAGATTAGGACTGATTAAAGAATTTTCCGATAAAAAAGGTCCCTTGCCTTTACTTTTTGACGATATTTTTGTCAATTTTGATGAACAAAGGATGGCAAAAGGTTTTAATGTTTTACAACAATTGGCAAAGGAACAGCAAATACTCTTTTTTACTTGTCATCAAAGGGTACTAGATCTTTTACAAAAGGAAAAAGTAAATACCGTAAATCTTGCCTTTTTATCATAAGTAGGTTATTATACATTTATTGAAAATAATATTGAACTAAATATCCGAGAAAATACAGAATACATATAACTTTATAAGGAGGAAAGAAGATGTCTGAAGTAACTATGGATAAAATAGTAGCACTATGTAAATCCCGGGGTTTTATTTTCCCAGGTTCAGAAATATACGGAGGTTTAGCAAATACTTGGGATTACGGACCTTTGGGGGTAGAGTTAATAAACAATATTAAAAAAGCTTGGTGGAAAAAATTCGTACAAGAAAATCCCCACAATGTGGGAATGGATTCAGCAATACTTATGAATCCCGAAGTTTGGGTAGCCTCTGGCCATGTAGGAGGCTTTAGTGACCCTCTCATTGACTGTAAAGAATGTAAAAGTAGATTTAGAGCAGATAAGCTAATAGAGGAATATTATAAAGGTCAAGGGGAAGAAGTAGTAGGTATTGATGGTTGGACAAATGAAGAAATGTTAAACTTCATTAAAGAAAAAGAGATTAAATGTCCTGATTGTGGTAAACACAATTATACCGATATTAGGCAGTTTAATTTAATGTTTAAAACCTTTCAAGGTGTAACGGAAGATTCAAAATCTGAAATTTACTTAAGACCTGAAACAGCCCAAGGAATCTTTGTAAATTTTAAAAATATCGCTAGAAGCTGTCGATGCAAGGTGCCCTTTGGGATTGCCCAGATAGGTAAGAGTTTTAGAAACGAAATAACTCCCGGTAACTTTATCTTTAGAACTAGGGAATTTGAACAAATGGAACTTGAGTTTTTCTGCAAACCTGGTGAAGATTTAGAGTGGTTTAAATACTGGAAAGAGTTTTGCTATAACTGGTTAGTGGAATTAGGAATGAATCCTGAAAAACTTAGATTAAGGGACCATGAAAAAGAGGAACTTTCCCACTACAGTAATGCAACAACAGATATAGAATTCCAGTTTCCCTTTGGTTGGGGAGAACTTTGGGGAATTGCCGATAGAACTGATTTTGACTTAAAACAACATCAAGAACATTCAGGAAAAGATTTAACATATCAAGATCCCCACACCAATGAAAAGTATATCCCTTATGTTATTGAGCCTTCTGTAGGGGTAGCGAGACTGGCTTTAGCTTTCTTGATTAGCAGCTATGAAGAAGAGGAATTGGAAAATGATAGTAGAACAGTATTAAAGTTACATCCATATTTAGCACCTTTTAAAGCTGCAGTTTTACCACTATCTAAAAAGCTTTCTGACGATGCTTTTAAAATCTATCAAAAATTGGCTAAGAAATTCATGGTGGATTTTGATGATAGTGGAAGTATTGGTAAGAGATATAGAAGACAAGATGAGGTAGGAACACCATTCTGCATTACCTTTGATTTTGACTCATTAGAAGATAATTGTGTTACTGTAAGGGATAGGGACACTATGGAACAACAAAGGATCAGCATTGACCAGTTAGAAAACTATTTAGAAGAAAAACTACAATTTTAATTTAAGGGACAAAGAGTCATTCTTTGTCCCTTATTAAAAGGTTAAAGTAGGTGAAAAAATGAATATACAGCAGATTGAGGAATTAGCCTTTAATATAATGAAAGATCGGAAAATCCCTGGTAGGGAAAAGGGATTTATTTACTATCACGGTAAAAGGACAGCAAATATAGCGTTAAATATTTACAACCAATTAGTAGAAAAAGGCAGTAAAGAAGAGATGGATCTTCTATATTGTGGATGTCTTTTTCACGATGTAGGTAAAGGAATAGAACCCCATAATGAAACGGGGAAGGAGCTAGTTAATTACTATTTACGGGATATATGTAATGTTGAACAAAGGGAGATAATTTCCCGGATAGTTTATGAACATAATTTAAGGGGAGAAAAATATGGAGGAAACTCTTTCTTAGGTAAAATTGCCCAAGATGCAGACATTTTAGATCATATGGGAACTATGGATATTTGGATTGCCTTTCAATGGCATGCCAATTTTGATGAAAGGGTAGAAGACTCTTTAAAGTTTTTTTTAGGAGGGCAGTGGGAAGAAATAACAGAAAAACTGAGAAGCCTACTAAATTTTTCCCCTTCTATAGATGCCTTTGATCGGAGAAAAGCTTTTACAGAAGAATTTTTAAGGCGTTTTAAAAGGGAAAGTGAAGGAAGATTATATTAAGGAAGATGGGAACTATGAGGGAGAAAAGTGTTAAATTTACCGAAGATGTAAAAAAAAGAATAAAATATGCCATTGAACAGGCGAAAGGGAATGAAGTTTTCTTTAAAGGTTTAGTTAATGAACAAAAAATAATCTGGGATGTTGAAGTATTGGCAAGGGGTAACCAGTTCAGTGTCCCCGCATGTTTATGTGATTTAGAACCGGGGGATGTAGTTATCCATAACCATCCTTCAGGGGAGCTAACCCCTTCAGCGGCTGATATCAATATAGCAGCAAAACTGGGGGCAGATGGTATAGGATTTTTGATTATAGATAACTCTGGAGAAGAACTTTATGTGGTAGTGGAACCTTATTTTCCTTCTGAGGATATCCCAATTTCCTTAGAATCTATTCAAAAAATTTTGGGTGAAGGAGGAAGGATAGCCTGTCATTTAGAGAATTATGAGTATCGTCAAGAACAAATCAAAATGGCGGAAAAAATAGCGTTATCCTTTAATAATCAGCAACATCTTTTGGTAGAAGCAGGTACTGGAACAGGGAAAAGTTTAGCCTACTTAATTACTGCAATATTATGGGCGGTAAAAAATAAAAAACGGGTAGTCATTTCAACAAATACCATCAACTTACAAGAACAAATAATGTTTAAAGATATCCCCTTTTTGCAGAGGGTATTGGCAGATAAGTTTAAAGGTGTATTAGTTAAAGGGCGGAGTAACTATTTGTGTTTAAGGAAATTAGAGAGTTTAGAAACAGATAGTTTGTTGGAAGATGTAGATGAAGATTTATCCCAGTTAAAGGCCCTTAAAGAATGGGGCTTGAAGACTACCGATGGGAGTAAAGCTGATTTATCTTTTTTGCCCAAAGAAACAAATTGGGAGCAGGTTTGCAGTGAAGGGGATTTATGTTTAAAGGTCCATTGTCATCATTATAAAGATTGTTTTTTCTTTAAAGCTAGGCGGGAAAGTGCTACGGCCGATATCTTGGTAGTAAATCACCATCTCCTTTTTGCCGATATAGCCCTAAGGAGTAAAGGGTTAGAGAGTGGAGTCCTTCCTAAATATCATTGTATAGTATTTGATGAAGCCCATAACATAGAAGATACCGCCACGACCTATTTCGGGTATAAAATTAATAAATACTTGGGGATTAAACAATTCACCCGACTTTTTTATACTAAAGGTGGAAAACAGAGGGGTTTTTTAATAGATCTTAATTATAAAATTAGTAGTGATAAACACATTACCCCTATAATCAAAGGAAGGGTAAATGACCTGATTATATTGGAGTTAATTCCCCAGTTAGGAGAAATGGTTAAAAAAACCCATCTGTTTTTTGATAATGTCTATACTTTATTAAATGGCAATTCAAAGGTTAGATTAACGCCGGCATTTATAGAAACAGCAGAATATAAAGATGTAGAAAATCAATGCGTAATTTATATCCAAGAACTTACTAAATTTATAGAAACCCTCAAGAAGTTACTATCGACTTTAGAGGAAATGCCTAGTAAAGCCTTTGAAGGATTATTACCTCAAGTGATG
Source organism: Anaerobranca gottschalkii DSM 13577 (assembly GCF_900111575.1). NCBI lineage: Bacteria > Bacillati > Bacillota > Clostridia > Eubacteriales > Proteinivoracaceae > Anaerobranca > Anaerobranca gottschalkii. The sequence continues at coordinate 15,798 of NZ_FOIF01000013.1, forward strand.
GAATTAAATGCTTATATAAAAAGGTTAGAAGGGGTAGCGGAAACATTAGACTACCTTTTCTTAAAAGAGGTTAAGGGAGATGTAAAATGGCTTGAGTTAAGTGGCACATCTAAGAATAGATATGTAACGGCAAATTCTGCTCCATTAGATATTTCTTATCAATTAAATGAAAATATCTATACTGTCTATCAATCAGTAATCCTGACCTCTGCTACTTTGACAACTGGAGGGAACTTCCACTATATTAAAAATCGCTTAGGTTTGAATTTATGTCAATATAAATTAGAGGAACTGATTTTACCTTCCCCCTTTAATTATAAAGAACAGGTGTTGTTTTGTGTGCCGACAAATCTACCGGAACCTACTCAAAGGGATTTTGAACTAGAAATTATTGACAATTTATACCAGCTGATTATGGCTACAAGGGGTAGAGCCTTTGTCTTATTTACTTCCTTTAAATTATTAAATGAAACCTATGAAAAATTAAAACCCCTACTGGAAGATAGGGGAATTAACTGTTTTAAACAAGGGGAAATGCAAAGACATTTACTATTACAAAACTTCAAAAAAGATATTTCCTCTGTCCTTTTTGCAACATCTAGTTTCTGGGAAGGGGTAGATGTACAAGGAGAGGCCTTGAGTAATGTAATATTAGTCAAGTTACCCTTTAGTGTTCCAGATGAACCAATTGTAGAAGCAAGGCAAGAGTTAATTCAACAAAAAGGTGGCAATCCCTTTATGGAATATCAAGTACCCCAAGCTGTTCTGAGGTTTAAACAAGGATTTGGACGGCTGATAAGGAGCAAAGAAGATAGAGGGGTTGTTGTAGTAACTGATAAGCGGATATTAACTAAAACATACGGTAAAATATTTTTAAAATCCTTACCCCAATGTAATGAATTAGCCGGTGATTTAAATAGGGTAACAGAAACTATTGTAGATTTTCTGTAAAAGATATTAAGGCTATTGACCAGTATGGATAGGACATTGGAAATTAGGTACCCATTGACCAGGTGAAAACCTAAATCTTCTCACTAATGTAGAAGGACAATATTCAGTTGCTATACCCCAAGATTGAAGACAAACATTTAATTCTGTAACATTATTTTGGTGTAAATTACAACTGGATTTAGGTTCTGTGCCAATGATAAAGTATTCTGTAAAGGTAAGGGGGCATTGGGGACTAGCCAGTAATAGGGTTTCACGGCAAATATTTTTTTGAACTATGCCAGGGGGAGGGGAAAAGACTCCCCCTATATTTTCACCAAACATCCGATTTAAAGCTGTATTTGTAAAGGTAGCCCAAAGCCTTCCAGCATCTCTTCCCCCAAGGAGCTCTAATTTTCCTGTAGGGTTATTAAAGCCTATATAGGTTGTTGTAACCATTTCAGGAGTATATCCAGCAATAAAGGCGTAATGTTCAGTAGTTCCAGTTTTTACAGCAGCATCTCTAGAGGGAATTAAATTACTAACACTACTGGCTGTTCCCCTTCTTAAGACATCCCTTAAGGCATCGGTGATCAAAAATGCCGTTTCCTCTGAAAGGACTTTAGTTGGTATTTGTGGTGGCCTACGGTAGATAATATTACCGAATCTATCATGGATTTCTTCAATAATATATGGTTCCCTTAAATAACCGCCATTGGCAAATACAGCGTAGACACTAGCCATATTATTTAGATTAACTCCATTAGGACCAAGGACCATTGCAGGGACAGGCTGTAAAGGACCTTTATAACCTAAGTGATATGCAAATTTTTGGGTGTTTTCAGGTCCTAAATGGGAATTTGTTAAAACAGCATAAACATTACAAGAATCAATTATAGCTTCCCGCATAGTTAAGTATCGATTATGATATCTGCTACCATAATCTGAAACGTCATAACCAGGAGCTTGAGGTATTCTCCCTAAAGTTTCGCCACAAAAATGTTCTGTTGTCAATGTATAAACCTGTGATTCTAAACCATAAGCATAGACAAGGGGTTTCATAGCAGAACCAGGCTGAGGAATCCCTTGAAATGCGTTGATCCCTCCAGCCATTGCTAAAATTCCCCCAGTTTTAGGGTCTAAAGCTACTAAAGCTGCTGAAATATTTTCATCTTCTTTCTTATCTTGAGGCAAAATATCCCTAAAATTACCTATTACCTGTTGAGCGACAATTTGAGCCTGATAATTTATGGTAGTAAAAATATTATAACCTGAACGGAGCTGACCATTAACAAAACCTAATTCCTTTTCTAGACGATCTAGTTCAGTTAATACAAAGAGAGGGATCTGGGGTTGTTCTAACCTCTCTTCCCTAGTAACTACAGTTATTGGTTGTTCTTTTGCCCTTTCTCCTTCTTCTTCACTAATGTATCCTTGTTGGACCATTCTTGTCAGAACAAAAGCTCTGCGGGTGTAGGTTCGGGATTGTCCTGTATTTGGTTGGGGTTCTAAGTTTGCTGGTCTTAGGGGTGTATAAAGATAAGGGCCTTGGATAATTCCCGCTAACAAAGCTGCTTCTTCTAATGTAAGTTCTCTAGGGTGTTTGTTGAAATAAAATTCACTGGCTGCACCAATACCATAGTTGCCATGACCGTAATAGATATTATTTAAATAAGCTTCTAAAATTTCATCTTTACTATAATTTAACTCTAATTTTAAGGTATAAACTAACTCTCTCAGTTTACGGTCAAGGGTCCTTTCACTTGTTAAAAATATGTTTTTAGCTAATTGTTGGGTAATAGTACTACCCCCTTGGGTAATTCTCCTTTCTCTAATGTTTGTGTATAAAGCCCGGAGGATACCTAAAGGATTTACCCCTATATGGGAATAAAAGACATTATCTTCTACTGCGATAACGGCATTAATAAAGTAAGGGCTTATATCCTTTAAGGGTACGTAAATTTTACTACTAGCCTCTACTGTACCAATAGGCTCTCCTTTATTATCAAAAATAGTTGTAGGGTAAATATTACTTTCTAGTTGTACATCATTTATTATATATGCTAGGTATAATAAGTAACCGGAAAAAGTTAAAGAAGCTATTAGGAAAACAGCTAAAAAGCCAGTTATAAAGATCTTTAAATAATAGAATCTTAATTTTTTTTTCATGCTTCTTTCTTTGCGACTTTCATTAACCATGATAGTTCCTCCTTAAGAGGTGTTTTTTGTTAGATGCTTTTTATTTATTATGTCTTTTTCTCCGTATGTTATTAGGAAAGAAGTGTATTAATTGAAGGAATATGATATAATGGGATTGTAAATTACTCTGACCCTAGGAGGCAGTAAAATGCTGAAAGACAATTTTGGGAGAAAAATTAATTATTTACGGATCTCTTTAATAGATCGTTGTAATCTTAGATGTAAATATTGTATGCCCCCAAACGGTGTTGATTTATATGGACATGATAAAATTTTAACATATGAAGAACTCCTTTTAATTATTAAAGCCAGTGCCCAATTAGGGATTAACAGTATTCGTTTAACTGGTGGTGAGCCATTAATAAGGAGGGGATTAATCCCTTTTATAAAAACAGTGTCTAATATAGATGGAATAGAAGATATAGCTATAACAACTAATGGTGTTTTGCTAGAAGGTATGGCAGATGATTTAAAAAGAGCGGGGGTAAAGAGGGTAAATATTAGTTTAGATACTTTAAAGAGAGATAAATTTCAAAAAATTACTGGGAAAGATGATTTTGATAAAGTATTTAGAGCTATAAATAAATCTATACAAGTAGGGTTTAACCCTGTAAAAATAAATGTGGTTTTGTTAAAAGGGTTCAATGAAGATGAAATCTTAGATTTTGTTAAATTGACAAAGGATAAACCTCTACATGTTCGTTTCATAGAGATAATGCCTTTAGGGGAAAGTAAAAATAGTTGGACAGCAGGATATATTCCTTGGACAGATGCTTTAGAGTTAGTAAAAAGGGAATTTGAAGTTCGAGAAAGTTTCGGTCCTAAAGGAAGTGGACCTGCCAAATATTATACTATACCTGATTTTATAGGAACCTTTGGGTTTATAACCCCAGTAGGAGAACATTTCTGTGGACAGTGTAATAGAATTAGGTTAACCAGTGATGGATTTTTAAAAACATGTCTTTTTGGAAACAATGAAGTAAATTTAAAGGAATTGAGTAAAACTGGAGATATTGAGAAAATAAAAAAAGCTATAGTAAAAGGAATTAACGAAAAGCCGGAAAAACATCAAATATCCAATCATGAAGTTTCTAGGTTTATGTCACAGATAGGGGGATAAAAATGGCTGAATTCACTCATTTTAACCAAGCTGGTAGGGCAAAGATGGTAGATGTATCGGAAAAAAAAAGTACCCAGCGAATAGCAGTAGCTAAAGGTAAAATTTATATGGATAAAAGTACATTAGAAAAAGTGAAAGAAGGGTCTATGAAAAAGGGAGATGTCCTTTCTGTAGCTCAAGTAGGTGGGATACTTGGCGGAAAAAAAACCTGGGACTTAATTCCTATGTGTCACAATATAATGATTTCCGGACTAGATATCGATTTTGAAATAAATGAAAATGAAAATTATATAGAAGCAACTTGTACAGCTAAAACAGTTGGTTCAACAGGGGTAGAAATGGAAGCTTTAACTGGAGTTTCCGTAGCTTTATTAACTATTTATGATATGTGTAAGGCAGTGGACAAAAAAATGGTAATTAAAGATATTAGATTAGTGGAAAAAAGAGGTGGAAAAACTGATATCATCCTAGAGTAAAAATTTTTATCAATACAAATACTAATTTTAAACAAAATATTGATTTTCTCAGTATTTTTGTTATAATCCTTTAGGAAGTATTATGAAGTTTGTACCAAAAGGTACTAGGAGGTAGATTAAATAATGGAAATGTGGTATACGGAGAAACAAACCCCTTCCGTAAGTTTGTCTTTAAAAACAACAAAAACCCTTCATGTAGAACAAACAGAATTTCAACATTTAGCAATGATCGAAACAGAGGCCTTTGGCAGAATGTTAGTATTAGATGGTATGGTACAAACATCTGTAGTAGATGAATTTGTATACCACGAAATGATAGCTCATCCTGCCCTCTACACCCATCCAAACCCAAAAAATGTACTTGTAATTGGTGGTGGAGATGGAGGTACAATCAGGGAAATAATTAAACATCCTTCTGTTGAGAAAGCAACTTTAGTAGAAATAGATGGTAGAGTTATTGAGCTAAGTAAACAATACCTACCAGAAATCGCAGTAGCATTAACAGGTGAGGCTAAAGTAGAAGTAAAAGTAGAAGATGGTATTAAGCATATCAATGAATCTAAAAATACCTATGATATTATACTAGTTGATTCCACAGAACCAGTGGGACCAGCTGTAGGACTTTTCAGTCAAGATTTTTATCAAGGAATTTATGAAGCTTTAAAAGAAGATGGGTTAATGGTAGCTCAAACAGAATCTCCATTCTTTAATGGTGATTTAATTACAAATGTTAATAAGAGATTGAGAAACATCTTCCCATATGTTAAGACATATTTAGCTAGTATACCAACTTATCCCAGTGGATTATGGAGTTTTACCATGGGTTCTAAAAAATACAAAATAGAAGATGTTGATATCAATAACTTATATCCTATCGAAACTAAATATTTCACACCAGAGTTAATGTTAGCTTCAACTAAACTTCCAAAATTTGTTCAAGATTTAGTTAAAGGTGAGTAAAATGGGATTATTTAATAATGTTGAATATACAAGTAATTTTATTGGAGCCAAGGATAATTATCACCAAGCTAAAGGTGTTCTCCTTGGAGCACCTATGGATTATACTGTAAGTTTCAGACCGGGATCCCGTTTTGCTGCAAAAAGAATTAGAGAAGTATCATATAACTTAGAAGAATACAGCTTTTATTGCCATAAAGACTTAACGGATTGTCCCTTTTTTGATGCTGGGGACTTGGCTTTACCCTTTGGTAATGTAGAAAAATCCCTAGATATTATATATCAATCAGTTGGGCAAATTACTAAAGATGGTAAAATACCCTTTGTTATTGGGGGAGACCATTTAATTAGTTACGCCTGTATCAAAGGAGTTAAAGAAAAATATCCAGACTTAGCAGTACTCCATTTTGATGCCCATGCAGATTTAAGGGAAGACTATGCCGGAGAAAAGCATTCCCATGCAACTGTTATTGGTAAAGTAGTAAGGGACTTAGGGGTCAAAGATGTCTATCAATTTGGTATAAGATCTGGTACCAAAGATGAATGGGAATTTGCCCAAAAACATACTAAGCTATTCCCCTTCACAGCCAAAGAACCTTTGCTAAAGGTTTTAGAAGAACTTAAAGGAAAACCAATTTACATTACCATAGATATTGATGTGGTAGATCCAGCCTTCGCTCCAGGGACAGGAACCCCTGAAGCCGGTGGGATAACCTCAAAAGAATTATTAGACTGTTTAAAAATAATGTCATCTTTAAATGTAGTTGGATTTGATATAATTGAGGTTGCCCCTGTATATGATGTCAGTGACATAACTTCAGTATTAGCAGCTAAGGTTATCAGGGAAAGTTTATTGATGTATATAAAATAATAAAATAAATTTTAAAGTGGTGGTATTTATGCGAGCTGCACAAATATTAATAAGATCTAGCCAACAAACAAGTTCTGGTCGCTCTGATTTGGCCATAGAAGTAGAGGGTTCGGTAACCTCTAAAGAAGAAACTACTTATCTGACCTATAAAGAGCCAGAAGGAACTGGTCTAGATAATACTACCACCACTTTAAAATTAGAAAAAGATAAAGTAACCCTTATCCGTACCGGTTCTACTACTTTAAGGCAGGTTTTTAAAGCCGGGGAAATTACTACTGGAGTTTATCAAACTCCATATGGTAACTTTGCTTTAGAAGTAGATGCAAAAGAAGTAAAGGTAGAACTTATTAAAGATAAAGGTAAAATTACTTTACAATATGATTTAATAATAGCTGGAGAAAAAATTGAAGATCAAAAATTAAATATATTTTATTATTCGATTTAACAAATTTGTGGGTGGGCGTGGAGAAAACTCCACATGAGGGGCTATATCGAAAGGAGGACTAACCTATGAAAGATATTATCCTAGCCTTAGTAGCAGGGGGCTTAGTAGGAGCTATTTTTGGTAAGGTTGGTTTACCTATACCCGCTCCAGCTAATATTGCCGGTTTAATGGGAATAGCTGGAATAATGCTTGGTTATGTTGCCTCTACAAAGTTTTTCTAAAAAAATTAAAGCAAGCTTAATACAAGCTTGCTTTAAAAATACATCAACTGCCCAAAATTGGGCAAGAGGAGGATAGGGGATGAAGGATTTATTAATTAGTATTTTAGAAACCATCGATGAGGGTATTCATGCTGTAGATGAAAAGGGAATCACCATTTATTATAACTCAAAGGCTGCCCTTTTAGATGGTCTCCATCCCGAAGATGTTATAGGAAAACATATCCTTGATGTATTTCCATCTTTAGACCGAACTTCTAGTACGTTACTCAAAGTATTAAAAAGCCGTAAACCTATCTATAACCAGCAACAGAAATATACAAATTTTAAAGGGAAAGAGGTAGTAACTGTCAACACTACACTGCCTATTTTTGGGCAGAAAGGATTTCTAGGGGCTGTGGAAATTTCCAAGGATATTACCCAAGTTAAGCAGTTATCTGATAAAATCCATTTCTTACAACAATCATTATATAAAAATTTAGGGAAAGGTGAAGTTGATAAGGAAAAGCTCTATCAATTTGGAGACATTATTGGAAATAGCAAAAAAATCACCGATTTAATTAAAAAAGCACAAAGGGTTTCCCGAAGCAGTTCTACCCTTTTAGTTTATGGAGAAACAGGTGTGGGTAAAGAATTATTAGTTCAAGCAATCCATAGCAGTTCTCCAAGGCAAAATGGACCTTTTATTGCTCAAAATTGTGGTGCACTACCTGAAAGTTTATTGGAATCGATTCTCTTTGGTACAGTTAAAGGAAGTTTTACCGGTTCGGAAAATAAACCTGGCCTTTTTGAGTTGGCAGGGGGAGGGACTTTATTTTTAGATGAAATAAACTCTTTACCATTGAGTTTACAGGGGAAAATTTTAAGGGCAATAGAAGAGAAAAAAATTAGGAGAATTGGGGATACAAAAGAAATCCCTGTAGATGTTAGAATTATGGCAGCTATGAATACTGATCCTTTAGAAGCGGTGGAAAAAGGTTTGCTAAGGAAAGATTTATATTACCGGTTAAATGTAGTTACACTATATATCCCGCCATTAAGGGATAGGATAGAAGATATTGAGCCCTTAGTGTTACATTTTTTGGATAAATTTAATAAAGAATTTGATAATAAAATTACTGGAGTAAAAAAAGAAGTCATTAATTTATTACACCATTATACTTGGCCCGGTAATGTTAGGGAATTAGCTAATGTTATTGAGGCAATTTTTAATTTTAAAGATAGTGGGAAAATAGATATAGATGACTTACCAGGACATATAGTTCAACAAGTTAATGGAAACAAAAACCTTAATTTACGGGAAAAGTTGTTTCAATATGAAAAGGAGTTAATTAAAGAAGTTTTTCTTGCAAATGACAAAAATATAACCAAAACTGCTCAAATTTTAGGGATCCCTAGACAGACTTTGCAATATAAGTTAAAACAATTTAATTTGAATTGACTGTGGTAACTTAAACTATCACAGTCTTTTTTATTTGGCACTAAATTTGCATAATTTAAATAATATAGAAATGAAAAGGAGGAATAATTTATGAAAGGCTGTCCCTACGGAACCCATCGAGTTATAGAAAAAAAAGGTATGCTTCCCCAACCTGCTTGGAAAATTTCCAACGACCCTGAAATTTACAGTAATGAAATATTAATCGATGTTAAAACCCTCAATATTGATTCGGCAAGTTTTACTCAAATTAAAAAACAGGCAAAGGAAGAAAATAGAACCATCGAATCTATAATCTTAGAAACAGTGGAAAAAAGGGGTAAACAACACAACCCTGTTACCGGCTCAGGTGGTATGTTGATTGGAACTGTATTAAAAATAGGAGAAGATTTAAAAGGAAAAATAGATTTACAAGAAGGAGATAAAATCGCTACATTAGTTTCCTTATCTTTAACCCCTCTAAAAATAGAAAAAATATTAGCTGTAAAGGAAAACTCTGATCAAGTGGATATTGAAGGGAAAGCTATTTTATTTCAAAGCGGTATTTATGCAAAACTGCCCACAGATATAGATGAAAAATTAGCTTTAGCTGTCCTCGATGTTGCTGGGGCACCTGCTCAAACTGCCCGATTAGTTAAACCATCAGACATTGTAGTGGTAATAGGGGCTGGAGGAAAGTCCGGTTTGCTGACTATTTATGAGGCTAAAAAACGGGCGGGAGTAACAGGTAAAGTAATAGGTATTGAGTACAGTGAAGAAGGGTGTAGAAAATTAAGGGAAACGGGCTATGCCGATATCGTCATTCAAGGGGATGCTACAAATCCAGTGGAGATTTTAGAAAAAGTAAAAGAGGCTACTGCCGAAAAATTGGCAGATGTGACAATTAACTGTGTTAACATACCGGATACTGAAATGGCTAGTATTTTAGTAACAAGGGATCGGGGAATCGTTTACTTTTTTAGTATGGCAACTAGCTTTACAAAAGCAGCATTAGGTGCTGAAGGTATCGGAAAAGATGTAGATATGTTAATTGGTAATGGTTACGCTAAAGGCCATAGTGAAATAGCGTTACAAATCATTAGGGAGAGCGAAAAGATAAGAAGGATATTTGAAGAGATTTATGTATAGGAGGTGAGTTTAAAATGAGAAGTTTTAAAGAGGTAGAGAAGTATAAAAATGTAACGGAAGAACAGTGGAATGATTGGCATTGGCAATTGAAAAATCGGATTACCACAGTAGAAGAGTTGAAAGAATTAGTGGAATTAACCCCTGAAGAAGAGGAAGGAATTAAACAGTGTTTAAAAACTTTAAGAATGGCTATTACACCCTATTACGGTATACTTATGGACCCTAAAGATGTTAATTGTCCTGTAAGGAAACAGGGGATACCGGTAATTAAAGAATTGGAAAAGAGTAGTTGTGATATGGAAGACCCTCTATCAGAAGACACCGATTCTCCAGTTCCAGGGTTGACCCATCGCTATCCCGATAGAGTTCTTTTATTGGTGACAGATCAATGTGCTATGTACTGTAGACATTGTACCCGCAGGAGAATGGCAGGGGTTACTGACCAAGCAATGCCACTAGAAAGAATAGAAAAAGCTTTAGAATATATAAGAAAAACAACAGAGGTTAGGGATGTTTTAATAAGTGGTGGAGATGGGTTATTAGTTTCAGATGATAGGTTAGAATATATAATTAAATCTTTAAGGGAAATACCCCATGTAGAAATAATTAGGATAGGAACTAGAACGCCAGTTGTTTTACCCCAAAGAATTACCGATGAATTGTGCAACATGTTGAAAAAATATCATCCAATTTGGATAAATACCCATTTTAATCATCCTAAAGAATTAACGGATGAAAGTAAAAAGGCATTAGCTAAATTGGCAGATGCGGGAATTCCTTTAGGAAACCAATCTGTTCTATTAAGGGGTATTAACGATTGTCCTAATATTATGAAAAAGCTAGTCCATGAATTGGTGTTAAACAGAGTAAGACCATATTATATTTACCAATGCGATTTATCACAGGGGATAGAACACTTTAGGACACCGGTGAGTAAGGGAATTGAAATTATAGAAAGTTTAAGGGGACATACATCTGGTTACGCAGTACCCACCTTTGTAGTGGATGCCCCAGGTGGTGGTGGGAAAATACCGGTGATGCCCCAATACCTAATTTCCCAATCACCTTCAAGGGTAGTATTAAGGAATTTCGAAGGGGTAATGGCAGTTTATTCACAGCCAACAGATTATAAAGATGGATGTAATTGTGAATACTGTCAAGGGGCGAAGGAATCAATAGGTGTTCAATCATTACTAACCGGTGAGAAAATTAATATAGAACCTACTGAACTTAAGAGAGGGACTAGAAGAAGAAAATGAGCCAAATTTTAAAGGAAAAACTAATGGATCAGGATATATATTCAGTATCCATAGTTGGTATGGGTAAAAATACCGGAAAAACTGTAACACTAAACTATTTAATCAGTTTATTAGATCCTTTGACATTAGGGGTAACATCTATTGGGATAGATGGAGAAAAAATAGATAATTTAACTTTTACACCTAAACCATCCATTAGCTTAAAAAAAGGAACCGTTGTTGCTACTGGGGAGAAGACTTTAAAGGAATTTACATCAAGTTATGAAATATTAGAAGGAACAGGAATTTTCAACCCCCTTGGAGAAATAGTAATGGTTAGATTACAAGAAGATGGAGAGGTTTTATTAGGAGGCCCAGAAAGGACGACAGACTTAAAGAAAATCATCTCAACCTTTAAAAAATACGGCTGCGGAAAGGTTTTAGTAGATGGGGCTATTGATCGGAGGGCAGCAGCTTCTCCCTATGTGACCGACGGTATGGTCTTTGTGACAGGGGCTGCATTTAGTAGGGATTTTACTAGACTTGTGGGAGAAACGGTACATCGTTTGAATATGTTAACTTTACCCCAAACTTCTATTTCTTTAGAAAGGGAAGATAAAATCCAATTGATTTCTGGAGAAGAAATTAATTTTTTGCCTATTAAATCAGCTTTATTAGCTGATCAATTGATAGGGTATTTTAAAGGAGATAGAGAAAACCTTTTATATATCCCAGGAGCATTGACAGACTCCTTTTTACAAAAAATAGTTCCTTGGATAAAAAAGGGATATAAAATAGGTATTATCGTAAAAGATGGAACAAAGGTCTTTCTCTCCCCTAAAGCATATGGACAGTTTACAGATAGTGGCGGGAAAATAGAGGTCTTAAAAAGTTGTAAACCTTTGGCTTTAGGGGTAAATCCCCTTTCTGAAGAAGGTTATGGTTTTGATAGCACAGCCTTAGTAAATAGCCTACAACAACTAGTTCCAATTCCAGTATTTGATCCACTAAAATAGGGAGGGATTTTATGGAGTTTTTTATAGGTAATACCTCAAACGCCATTGACCTTGAAGAAGTTTTGGATTCCGTCACTCCCTATTCCCCTTATGGTCAAAGGGAAAAGGAAAAGTTAACCCCTACTCAGTCTAAAGGAAAATTAGAAAAGGAATATAATCTAACATACTTAATGTTAGAGATAATTAAAGAAAGTAATGAAGTTAATGAGATAATAGAGTTATTGAGAAATCTTAAGGATATAACTCCGATAATCCAAAAAGCTTCAGCAGAGTTAGTTTTAGAAGAGTTAGATTTCTTTTATATTAAACAATGGTTAGTAGGGGTAAGAAGATTGGCAGACCTCATAATAAATACCGGGATAAAGGGAAAGATTGGAATTAAATTAGATAAAATTGAAGACTTTTTCACAATAATTTCCCTAGATAATGAAGGTCCAGGATTTTATTTATCAGGGAAACATAATTCAGAATTAGAAAAGGTTAGAATTAGCTATAGAAGGTTAAAACAGGAATTAGATGATCTCCTTGAGAAGAGAAAAAAAGGGATTGAAAGGGAATTTAATGTTTTATTTAACATAGAAAACACCTTAAATATTAGTAAGTTTGATAAGGATAAGGTAGAAAAACTATCTAGATGCCCTCAGCTTTTTTATCATGGGGAAAACTATACCCATGTTCAGTTTAAAATAAAGGAATGGGAAGAGAGTTTAAAGCTTAAGGGTGAACTAGAAGAACTTAAAAAAAAGATAGAGGATGAAGAAGAAAAGGTAAGAAAATATTTAACAAAAGAATTCCTTAAATCTTCCTCTAAATTCCAAGGAAATTGTAAAAGTTTAGGGAAATTAGACTGGCTTTTAACAAAGGCAAATTATTCCCGGGAAATAAATGGGGTAAAACCAATAATAACCGATGATAATATTATTAAACTCAAAGGGGTGAGAAATCCTGTTTTAGAAAGGGTTTTAGTAAATAGGGGGAAAAAGGTGACCCCTATAAGTTTAGAGCTTACCGGTGGAGTTACTGTAATTACCGGCTCTAATATGGGAGGGAAATCCCTGACATTAAAGACTTTAGGGTTAACAGTTGCCTTAGCTCAACTGGGTTTTTTAGTTCCCTGTGAAGAAATGGTTTTTAATCCCAGAAAATTCATCTATTGTTCACTATATCACGAACAATCTATCTATGATGGCCTTAGTACCTTTGGAGTAGAAATTAAAGGGTTAAAAAAGGTATTAGGTTACCGGGATAAAAAAGGGTTGTATTTGATAGATGAGTTAGGCCGGGGAACCAACCCTATAGAGGGTGGAGCCTTAGCCTATGCTGTAGCTAGGTACTTAAATAAAGGAAATAGTATATCGGTAATGGTTACCCATTTTGAACAAATGCTGTCCGATGAATTTGGGCAGCTTCGAATTGTGGGGTTAGATAATGTTACAGAAAACAAACTAAAAAAGGTATTGAATGGTAAAAAGGGAGTAGAAGCAGTAGAAGAGCTCATGGATTATAGGGTAGAAAAGGCTATAGAATTAGGTGTACCTCGGGAAGGACTGAAAATAGCGGCATTACTGGGTTTGCCAAAGGAAATAATCGAAAATGCAAAAAATAAGCTAGAAAAAGATGTTAGGAAAAGGAGTGAATTTAATGGGGGATAAATTAAAAATAGATCAAGATCTCGTTAGAAGAGCCAGGGAAAGTGCCGATGCCATTGCAGAGCAAGTGATGGCTTTAATAACTCCAAAAACCACAGTAGCTGTGGAACGGACAGTGGGTAGGTTATTAGGAATAGATGGAGTAGATGGGGAAGGAGTTCCATTAGTAAATGTACTGGTAGATAATTTGTTGGAAAAAGGTGTCCTTTCACAAGGATTAATTTACTGGGTTGTCAATGGCTGTGAACAGCTAAATTTAACACCACAAAAATTGGCAGAGGAAGTCAGTGCTGGTAGGTTAGACTTAACAGCCATTAAGCCATTACCGGTAGGGAGTTTAAAAGGTAAAATGGAGGAATACGCCCAAAGGGGCTTAGATGTCATTAGAAAGAGGGTACAAGAGAGAAGGGAATTCATTCAAAGGTTAGGCAAAGGAAAGGCACCAGAGCTTTATGTTATAGTCGCTACCGGTAATATCTATGAGGATGTAATCCAAGCTCAAACGGCAGCTAGAAATGGAGCAGATATAATTGCTGTAATTAGAACAACGGGTCAAAGTTTGTTGGACTATGTACCCTATGGTGCAACAACTGAAGGGTTTGGCGGAACTTACGCAACCCAAGAAAACTTTAGGATAATGAGAAAAGCTTTAGATGAAGTTTCTGAAGAAGTAGGAAGATATATTCAATTGGTAAACTACTGTTCAGGGCTTTGTATGCCAGAAATAGCTGCTATGGGTGCTATGGAAAGATTGGATATGATGTTAAATGACGCCTTATATGGCATATTGTTTAGAGATATCAATATGCAGAGGACTTTAATTGACCAGAATTTCTCTAGAATTATTAATGGCTTTGCAGAAATAATTATCAATACTGGAGAAGATAATTATTTAACTACCGCCGATGCCATTGAAGAAGGCCATACTGTAATCGCTTCTCAATTTATCAATGAAAAATTAGGATTATTAGCAGGGCTTAAACCCCAACAATTGGGATTGGGCCATGCCTTTGAAATAAATCCCGATGTAGAAAACGGGTTATTATATGAAATAGCCCAAGCCCAACTATCTAGACAATTATTTCCTCAAAGTCCTTTAAAATACATGCCACCAACTAAGTACATGACTGGGAATATTTTTAAAGGATACTTACAAAATGGATTATTTAATCTAACTTCAATAATGACTAATCAGGGGATCCAACTATTAGGAATGTTGACAGAGGCAATTCATACTCCTTTCATGCATGATAGGTATTTAGCCATTGAAAATGCTAAATATGTTATGAATACTGCCAGAAATCTAGGTGATGAAATTATTTTTAGGGAAGATGGAATAATTCAAAAAAGGGCAGAAGAAGTTTTAACTAAAGCAGTATTATTATTAGAAGAAATTAAAGAGATTGGCTTATTCACTGCTTTAGAAAGAGGGTATTTTGCAAATATAAAAAGGACTATGGATGGTGGTAAAGGATTAGATGGGGTAGTTAACAAAGCTAAGGATTATTACAACCCCTTTGAAGAAATAATGAAAAGGGAAAATTTTCAAAAGGATAATGGGGGGAGGTTTTAAAGATGCAAGTAGATTTAACTAAAATCAAGCCCTATGGTGATACCCTAAATGATGGAGCTGTTCAACTATCCTTTACCCTACCAGTTAAATACAGTGATGAAGCTAGGGAAGCTGCTATACTTTTAGCAAAACAAATGAATTTAGATGAACCTAGTGTTGTCCATATGTCCGATTTAGGCAGTGGTTTTACCTTTTTTGTACTTTATGGTAAATGTACTAAAACTGTAGACTTTACTAAAATAAAGGTTACTAAAGTCCAAGATGAAACAATGGATTTTTATGAAATTAACAAATTTATAAAGGAAAAAATTAAAAGGAAAATTACAGTAGTGGCAGCTTGTACTGGGACAGATGCCCATACCGTTGGTATCGATGCTATAATGAACATGAAAGGATATGCAGGAAAATATGGATTAGAAAGATATCCAGAAATTAATGCTATAAATATGGGAAGCCAAGTTCCCAATGAAGCCCTTGTCAGAAAAGCCATAGAAACCGATGCCGATGCAATATTAGTATCCCAAGTCGTTACTCAGAAAAATGTTCACATACCTAATTTGACAGAATTAGTTGAAATGCTAGAAGCAGAAGGAATAAGGGATAAAATAGTACTAATAGCAGGAGGGCCTAGAATTACCCATGAACTTGCATTAGAATTAGGTTATGATGCAGGATTTGGTCCAGGAACAACACCACCAGATGTTGCCACTTTTATAGTAAAGGAAATGGTCAGGAGAAATATAAAGTAGGATATAACATATGGTAAAAATATAAATATTTTAATTAAAACTGTCGTCGATCACCAATAGTGCAAAAATCCCTGGCAATCGACGACAAACCAAAACAGAGCAAAAATCCTTTAATATCAGGCTTTAAGGGATTTTTGCTCTTAGTTTTAGTTTACATAATGCTTCAAAAAATAATTATTGACGAAATTCAAAAAATGCTGTAAAATAAGGATAAGTGATGGGGTTACTAGCCTACCTATAAGGGATTGAAACCACTATGCTAGCAT
>NZ_FOIF01000013.1:32809-43015 GCF_900111575.1 Anaerobranca gottschalkii DSM 13577
TTTTTACCTCCATCTAATGTTTGTAATACCGTTACTAGCCTACCTATAAGGGATTGAAGCTAACAAATGAATAAATAGATTAACCCCAAAATTCTCTAATAGTTATTAGAGCATTTTGGGGTCGTTTGTTATATACTATTTGCTGCCATCACTATAATGTTATATAATATATAATATTATGTTTTAAAAAGCTTATAGATGTTGTAGATTTTTGTTATTAAAATATATAATAAATACAGATAAGTTAGATAGTTATCCCTTGCAGCGATTGATGAACCAAAATTTTGCTGATATTTTTTGATAGAATTGGTAGGTGTTGACATTGAAGGAAATTCTAGAACTATCTAAACAACTTCAAGAAGCAATAAAAAGAAGAGATCAATATGAATTGCAAGCTAATTTAGTAGATAAAGAGTTATTTGATGCAATATATTCTAAATATTTAGCAGAAGTAGAGTATATAAATTATATTATTAAACAAGCAAAGGCTCTATATGATAGGGAAGACTTTCATATTTTAAGGAAGAAGAAAAATGGTAGGAAAATAAAGTAATAAGAAAAATCAAGGAGGGAAGAAATGGAATTATTAGCAAGGATTTTACCAAAGGCTTTAAAAGAAATGTGGATGAACCTTTTAGAATTATTATTAGTTAATATTCTAGGTGTTACCATTATTTTACTATTCATAACAACTTATTTCTTTTTCCCATTACTTTCTTTAGTTTTGTTTCTTTTGGTGATTTCACCCCTTTTCCTAACTCTATATAATGGTGTAAATGCCCTTTATACAGGAGATAAATTAACTTTTGGTTTTAAGGAGGGTATAAGGAAGTGGAAAATGGGTATAAAATATGGAATTTTTTCTGCAATAATACCATTACTAATTTATGTAAACTTAACTTTTTACCAAAGTTTTGATTTAAGTTGGTGGTCAGTTGCTTTAAGTATTTTTTGGATTTATGTTTTTGTGGGGTATATTATGCTACAGTTTTATCTCCCTTGTGTTTTAGTAGATACCCATCTTTCTTTTTTCCAGTCTTTAAAGTACTCAGCTATATTAGTGATAGGAAATTTTGGGTATACTTTTGGATGGATACTACTTTTAGGACTATTTTTACTTTTACTTTTTTTAGTAAATAATGTTGTTACATTAAATATAGTATTTTTTGCCTTTTTAGGAATAGGGATAGCATTACAAACAAGGGCATACTTAACTTTAAAAGAAAGGCAAGGTCTTGAATCTGCCGAAAAAAAAGAGTAAAATAAAGTATTGTGATTAACAAAGGGGAGGTAAAATCATGGCAAAATATATCTTCGTTACCGGTGGTGTCGTTTCTTCTTTAGGTAAAGGAATTACAGCAGCTTCGTTAGGTAGATTATTAAAGGATCGGGGATTAGCAGTTACTATTCAAAAATTTGACCCTTACATAAATATTGACCCTGGTACTATGAGTCCTTATCAGCACGGAGAAGTTTTCGTTACCGATGATGGTGGGGAAACAGACTTAGATTTAGGTCATTATGAAAGGTTCATCGATGAAAATTTGAATAAAAATAATAATGTAACTGCAGGAAAAATTTATTGGTCGGTAATGAGTAAAGAACGTAAAGGAGATTATTTAGGGAAAACAGTTCAAGTAATTCCCCATATAACCAATGAAATTAAAGAAAGAATAGTTAGGGCAGCTCAGCAAAATAATGCCGATGTGGTGATAACTGAAATTGGTGGAACCGTTGGTGATATCGAAAGCCTTCCTTTTTTAGAGGCCATTAGGCAAATGAAAAATGAGGTAGGTAGGGAAAATGTTGCTTATATCCACGTAACTTTAATCCCTTATTTACCAAAATCTGGTGAATTAAAAACTAAGCCAACCCAGCACAGTGTGAAAGAGTTAAGATCTATTGGTATTCAGCCTGATATAATTGTTTGTAGGACAACATTACCTTTAGATGATGAAATTAAAGAGAAAATTGCCCTTTTCTGTGATATTAGAAAAGAGGCTGTAATAGAAAATGGTGATGTAGAAACCATATATGAAGTACCATTGGCATTAGAAAAACAAGGTTTTGCTGATTTGGTATTAAAAAGATTGAATATAAACAATGCTAAAGAACCAGATTTAACCCTTTGGGAGGAAATGGTCCAAAAGATTAAAGGTTTAAATAAAAAGGTTAAAATTGCTTTAGTAGGGAAATATGTAGAGTTACATGATGCCTATTTGAGTGTTGCGGAAGCATTGAGCCATGCCGGTATTTATCATGATCATGAAGTAGAGATTAAGTGGATTCAAGCAGAGGATTTAGAATTACCTGATTGTAATTTAGAGAAAATATTTTCTGATGTGGATGGTATCCTTATTCCCGGTGGTTTTGGAGATCGGGGGGTTGAAGGGAAAATTAAGGCTATTAAATACGGTAGAGAAAACAAAGTACCACTTTTTGGAATATGTTTGGGAATGCAGTGTGTAGTAATAGAATTTGCTAGAAATGTGTGTGGACTACAAGATGCCCATAGTTCTGAGTTTGTCCAAACGGCTAATCCTGTTATTGATATATTACCTGAACAAAAGGATGTAGAAGATAAGGGTGGTACCATGAGATTGGGTATTTATCCATGTATTGTTGAAGAAAACACCAAAATGTTTGCCGCCTATAAAGATGAAATAGTTTATGAAAGACATCGCCACCGTTATGAGTTTAATAACACATACAGAAATCTTTTGGCTTCAAAAGGACTAGTATTTAGTGGGTACTCCCCTAGTAGGTTATTAGTTGAAGCGGTGGAGTTAAAGGATCATCCGTGGTTTGTTGCAGTACAATATCATCCTGAATTTAAATCAAGACCTTACAGAAGTCATCCATTATTTAGAGACTTTGTAGGTGCAGCTATAAAACATTCAAATAAGTAAACTAGTTGTAATCGGGATAAAAATGTGGCAAGAACTATTACATTAGATTGTAATAAATTCTTGCTTTTTTTTTATTTTTATGCAGGAATATACTACAGGTAGTAGAATAGTATATATTTAAAGGTAGAATTTCCTGCCTAGGGGGTGTGTTGTAAATGAAAGTTGAAGAAATACGGAAACAGGGGGAAAACTTGATTTCAGATTTAGGAAAGTATTATCTCCGTAAAGGTTTAGGCAAAGAAATTAAAGAAGAATTGAGGGAAATTTATAGTAAATATAAAGGAATATTTACAAAAGAAAACATAGAAAACCTTAAATGTAATGAAAATTTAAGTTTTCGAGAAAAGAAATACTTATTGTCTTTCCTTTTTCAGGGGTATATTGGAAAAGAATGTTTTGAATTGACCAGGGAAATAGCCCAAAGGGAATTACAAACACTAGTTGAAGTTGATAAAGGCGAGATATCTTTAAAATATGCCCAATTGTTATTACCAGCAGAAAAAAATAGAGAAAAAAGATTAGCCTTGGATAAAAAGTTAGGTGAAGGACAAGCTGGAATAAACGCTTTAAGGGAGAAAAGGGTTGATATCCTTAAAAGAATAGCTACAGATTTTGGATACCGAAACTATGTTGAATTAATACACGATATTACCCCAGTAAACTTTAATACACTAAAAGAACTAGGGAAAAAGTTTTTAACTCAAACAGAAACAAAGTATACAACTTTACTAAAAAAGTTAGAAGGGTATTACTTAGAAGAGGGTAGTGAACCTCTACAAAAATCAGATATTACCTATATTTTTAAATCTAATCCCTTCGATAAATATTTTTCTGATATAGAACTTATACCAACCATTGAAGATACTTTGTTCCGTTTAGGGATAAATATCCTTGAGCAGAACAATGTTACTTTATCGTTAGATCCGAAAGAAGGAAAAGCAATTAAAAGTTTTTGCTGTCCTGTTAGTATACCTGATGAAATCCACCTAGTTCTTAATCCTAAAGGAGGGATAGAAGACTACCAGGATTCGTTACATGAAACTGGACACTGTCAACATTATGCCTACACATCGAAGGATTTACCCTTTGAATATAAACGGATTGGGGATAAATCTGTCGGTGAAGGTTATGGTTATTTATTTCAGCAATTAATAGCTAATGAACTTTGGATAGATAAATTTTTAGATATGGATGAAGATACATTAACTAAATATAAGGTATTTATAGATGGCTATAATCTATACATTATTAGAAGGTTTTGTGGTAAACTTCTATATGAATTAGAAATCTTTTCAGGTCCTAAAGAAGATAAAACTTTGAAGGAAAAGTATGTTAAAATAATGGAAGAAGCTGTAAAAGTAAAGGTAAATCCCGAAAACTATTTGCTAGATTTGGATATAGGTTTTAACACTTCCAATTATCTGAGGGCATGGATCTTTGAAAGTTATTTGAGAGAATATTTAGTTAATAACTTTGGAGGTTTATGGTTTTTAAAGAAAGAAAGTGGAGATTTCTTGAAAAATTTATGGAAATCGGGAAGCATGTATAGAACAGAAGAAATTGTGGAAAACATTGGATTTAAAGATTTTAATATAGATGTAATGATAAAATACTTTGTAATATAAGCTTAAATATTATAAAGTTTTGGTTCTTGGAGGGGGAAGTATGGGAAAAAAAATCCTTGTAACTGATGATCAAGTGGGCATCAGAAAATTATTAGTAGAAATATTAAGGCCCCAAGGGTATGAGGTCTATGAATGTGCCGATGGTTTACAAGCTTTAGATTTTTTGAAAGAAAATACAGTTGATTTAATGTTATTAGATATGAAAATGCCAAAGATGGATGGGATTACCACATTAAAAAAAATTAAAGAAATGGATATTGATGTAAAAGTTGTTATTATGACAGCTTTTGGGGAACTAAAAGTAACTAAAGATGCTCAAAAACTGGGGGCTATAGATTATATTTTAAAACCCTTTGACATAATTCAACTTTTAGAAGTTGTTGAAAAATACGTGTAAAATTAAGGAGGAAAATGTTGTAATGGAAAGGGAATTAGCTTTAGAATTTGTCAGAGTAACAGAAGCAGCAGCCATCGCTGCAGCACCTTTTATGGGTAGGGGAGATAAAGATGGAGCAGATCAAGCTGCTGTAGAAGCTATGAGAAAAGCCTTTGATCATGTAGATATCGATGGAACTGTGGTCATCGGGGAAGGGGAAATTGATAATGCTCCAATGCTCTATATAGGTGAAAAAGTAGGTTGTGGGAAAGAACCTAAAGTAGATATTGCAGTAGACCCTATAGAAGGAACTACTATAGTTTCAAAGGGACTACCCAATGCCATAGCTGTGTTAGCTGCTGGAGCAGGAGGAACCTTTTTACATGCCCCAGATATGTATATGGATAAATTGGCAGTAGGCCCAGGAGCAAAAGGTGTTATTGATATTAGTAAACCTATAGAAGAAAACATTATTAAAGTGGCTGATGCCCTTGGTAAAAGGGTACAAGATATGACAGTGGCAATATTGGACAAACCTAGACATGCCGAAAGGATAGAGAGAATAAGGAGATTAGGGTGTAGAATAAATATTTTTCCTGACGGTGATGTGGCAATGGCTATCGCTACTGCCAATGAAGAGCCGGAAATTGATCTGTTAACCGGAATAGGAGGAGCACCAGAAGGAGTTATAGCGGCAGCGGCGTTAAAGTGTTTAGATGGAGACTTTCAAGGCATTCTAAAACCTAGAAATGAAGAAGAAATACTCAGAGCAAAGGAAATGGGAATTGTAGATATAAATAAAGTGTTAACTATTGACGATTTAGTAAAAGGTGATGATATATTTTTTGCAGCTACAGGAATTACCGGGGGAAATCTTTTAAATGCAGTAAAAATTAAAAACAATATAGCTAGAACCCATTCCTTAGTAATGAGGGGAAAAACGGGAACAATAAGATATATAACAGCCATCCATAGATTAGATAAAAAACCTTTGTAAATTCAATTTAGAGGAGGTAAGAAGATGAGGTTTTTTCTAGACACAGCAAATTTAGAAGAAATTAAAGAGATTCACGACCTAGGAGTTATTGATGGTGTAACCACAAATCCATCTTTAGTAGCTAAAGAAGGAGTGGATTTTCATCAGCGGATCAAAGAAATAGCCGAAGTAGTTAAAGGGCCTATTAGTGCTGAGGTAATAGCTTTAGATCATGATGGTATGGTAAAAGAGGCTAGGGAATTAGCAAGCATTGCTCCTAATGTTGTTGTAAAAATCCCTATGACTAAAGAAGGTCTTAAAGCAGTTAAAACTTTAACGGCAGAAGGAATCAAGACAAATGTGACTTTAGTATTTTCGGCAAATCAAGCTATTTTAGCAGCCAATGCAGGTGCTACTTATGTTAGTCCCTTTATTGGTAGACTAGATGATATAGGTCATGATGGGATGGAGTTAATTAAAGAAATCGTAAAGGTTTTTGATTATTACATGATAGATACAGAAATAATCGCCGCTAGTGTACGGCATCCTTTGCACTGTTTGAAAGCTATGGAAGCAGGAGCCCATATTGCTACAGTTCCGGCAAAAGTAATTGAACAAATGATTAACCATCCGATGACAGATAAAGGTATCGCTGCATTCTTAGCAGATTGGGAAAAAACTCAAAATAAATAAATTTAAAAGGAAGAAGGATATCCTCACCCCTTCTTCCTTTTATCTAGTTGAAAAATTTTCACCTTAAATACATAAAAAACACTATATCACATTAATATTTTTTGGTATAATAAGTATAACACAAATCTTATAAGAGTATAACGGATATAAGAGAGAGGAGTGCTTTGGATGGAAAGAGAATTGGCTTTGGAGTTTGTTCGAGTTACAGAAGCTGCTGCTTTAGCTTCAGCAAGGCTTATGGGAAGGGGTTTAAAAGATGAAGCTGACCAAGCTGCAGTTCAGGCAATGAGAGCTATGTTTGATACTGTATCAATGGACGGGGAAGTGGTTATTGGGGAAGGGGAAATGGATGAAGCCCCAATGCTATATATTGGTGAAAAATTAGGAAATAAAAATGGGCCAAGACTAGATGTGGCAGTAGACCCCGTTGAAGGTACAAACCTTGTAGCTAAAGGTCTACCTAATGCCATTGCAGTAGTAGCTGTGGCACCAAAAGGGAATTTATTACATGCACCGGATATGTATATGGAAAAATTAGCCACAGGACCTTTAGGAAAGGGTAAAGTTAGTTTAGATAAAAGTCCTACAGAAAACTTGGAAATTTTAGCAAAGGCAATGAATAAAAGGGTTCAAGATTTAGTAGCAGTTATTTTAGACCGTCCAAGGCACCAAAAAATTATTGAAGAAGTAAGGAAGGCAGGGGCTAGAGTTAAACTAATTTCCGATGGTGATGTAGCAGCAGCTATTGCCACAGGATATCCTAGTTCTGGTGTTGATATTCTCTTTGGGATTGGAGGAGCGCCAGAAGGAGTACTGGCGGCAGCTGCATTAAGGTGTTTAGGTGGAGAAATGCAAGGGCGGCTGGTAGTTGATGATGAAAGTCAATTAGAAAGGTTAAAGGAAATGAATATAACTGACCCTAATAAAATCTTAAACATTTACGATTTAGCTGGACGAGATGATGTTATATTTGCTGCTACGGGAATTACCGATGGAGATCTATTAAAAGGTGTTAGATTTATGGGTAATATAGCATACACCGAATCAGTAGTGATGCGGGCTCAAACTGGAACTATTAGAACTGTTTTTGCCCAACATTGTTTAGATAAAAAACCAAAAGTTTATCAAAAATTAATAGGTTACTAAGGGCTCAGCCCTTTTTTTTTATATTTATATATGATATATTTTTTTTGTTAAAAGTCTAAGAGTTGGGAAAACTTTTAAAAACTATTATTTGGAGGGTAATTTGATGGTTTGGCTATATTTTTTTGTAAGTGCAGCACTAATTGTTTATGCAGGAATGAGTTTATCTAAAAATGCAGATATAATAGCCGAAAAAACTGGATTAGGTGGTGCGTTGATTGGAGCCCTTTTACTACCTGTTGTCACTTCGTTGCCGGAAATTGTCACCAGTGCCCAAGCTGCTATTATTGGGAACCCAGATATTGCAGTAGGAAACGTCTTTGGAAGTAATATGTTCAATATTGTAATAATTGCCATAGTAGATTTAGTACAAGGAAGAGGTCCCCTTATGATACATATAAAGTTAGGACATATATTAACAGCGGGGATTGGGATACTCCTTTCAGCATTGGCAGCAGCCTTTATAATAATTAAAATGAATATAGCTATTTTTGGTATTGGGATAGATACTTTGATTTTACTACTGGTATATTTAGCAGGTACTAGGTTAATCTTACGATATAATAGAAGGCATAATTTAGAAGAAGAAAATGAGGAAGTTTATTCTAACATCTCTTTGAAAAAAGGAATTATAGGTTTTATTATTTCAGGGATAATAATTGTTTTTTCAGGGAGAATGTTGGCTAATACCGGTAATGAAATTGCTCAAATCACAGGACTTGGAAGTAGTTTTGTAGGTTCATTCTTAATTGCTATAACTACATCACTACCTGAATTAGTAGCGACTTTTACCGCTGCTAAGATGGGAGCTTTTGATATGGCCATTGGTAATATCTTAGGCGCCAATGTAATGAATATTTTAATAATTTTTTTAACAGACCTATTCTATGTAGGGAATCCTGTACTTTCTTCTATTTCTATAGAAAATGGGATAACAGGGTTATTTGGGATATGTCTTTCAGTTATAGCTATAATTGGGATAATATATAGGAGTAGGAAAAGTGTATTTACTTTAGGGTATGATAGTTGGGCAATAGTGATAGGTTACATTTTAGCAGCCTTACTCCTCTTTAATTTAGGGATAAATTTATAGCTAAAGGTAATTTATGTATATATTAACAAAAGGTGGATAGAATAACATTGGGTTTGGCAATAAAAAAATAAGAGGTGATTTTATTTATGGATAGGCTCAGTTTCCTGTTTTCCATAGGGCTAGTAGTTTTATTACTTAGTACTATGGGAGCAGCCCTGGGACATCCGGTAGCAGAACTATCTATGCCAGTATTTTTATGGTATGATGGTTTTTTAGTAGAAGATGAATTGGTTATTGAACAATATTTGCCAGACATGCCACCGAATATAAGGGAGGAAATAAATGAAGATGTAACGATAATTACCCATGTTGTTGTAAGAGGTGATACAGTCAAATCCATTGCAAAACAATATGGAATTGAGGAAAACACCATCATCATCAACAACAATATCTCAAATCCAAATCTCATTGTAGTAGGGCAACAATTGAGATTCCCATCGGTAGATGGACTAATCCATACAGTGAAAAGAGGCGATACTATATATGGATTAGCTCAAACTTATGGGATAACTATTGAAGATATATTAGAGGTAAATGAAGTTGAACCTACAGCATTAACTGTAGGAAGTATACTAATACTGCCTAATGCTAAGCCTGTGGCTGCACAGCGTACAGTAGTACCTTCCAGAAGTGGGGTCACAACTACTGTTGCTAGTATACCGACCTTTAGGAACTTGTTATGGCCAGTTAATGGAGTGATAACTTCCCCGTATGGATGGAGAAGAAATCCTTTCAATTCAGCCCAAACCCAGTTTCACAGAGGATTAGACATAGGGGCCAGTAGAGGTACTCCAATTTTAGCAGCTACATCAGGTAAGGTAGTTCATAGTGGTTGGTTGAGTGGATATGGATATACTGTTATTTTAGAACATGACAATAACTATACCCTTTACGCCCACGCCAGTTCTTTATCTGTAAAGAAAGGGCAGTGGGTTGAAAAAGGGCAAGAAATCGCAAGGGTAGGGGCGACAGGAAATGCTACCGGACCGCACCTACACTTCGAAATTCGTATTGGTGGCAATAGTTCTTCAAAAGCAGTAAATCCTATAAATTATCTACAAAGGTAAAAAAAGGGATTGTCGGGAAATAGCTAATTTTACAATTTTAGCTCATGAATAAAAAGAACTCGCTAGTTGTGGGACTTTTTAGAAGTTAACCATAACTATTGAGTTCTTTTTTTATTAAAGAAATATTAATTTTGGGCATGACAAATAAAAGTAGCTAATTTTATTGGTGGATTTATTTTTAAGCTGCTACTTCTGAAGTTTTTCCTTCAAATTCTTTTATTTGACCTGTTATAAATTTGTGATATTTGTTGATGTTTCGACCAAATAAATAAAGCATAAGTTCTTTATAAACTTTTTCAGTTGAACGATGGTTAAAACGTCTAA
>NZ_FOIF01000014.1 GCF_900111575.1 Anaerobranca gottschalkii DSM 13577
CATAGCTATTAAAGCATAAATCATTGATGTTACTTCATAACCTTTTGGGCCTTTTGAATAACCAGATTTTCTTAAACTATAGGCTATTTTAGAAATGTCTAATTGCGATAAAATCATTTCTAGCTTAGTTTCTTGTTGAAATTTTATAATTTCTTCAAAGGAAATTATGCTCATTTGTCGAATATACATTTAGAGGTTTCACTCCTTTCGGATTATTTTGGTGCTACTTAATATATTCGACATTTTGGGGTGAAACCTCTTTTTTGCTTTAAATAAATTTAATAAAATCAGCCTCTTTGAATTATGCAATTTCCTCAACTAAAAGAAATTATAGATTGTTTGCTAATATTCCTATATGTAGCCTTATAATACCATTTCCTTTTATCTTGAGGATGATAATATTTTATGTATTTTTTTATAATTTTAGTCAAATAGCAATTTATATTTTGTTTTATGCCATTGCTACTGGAATATTTGATTACCATTCTTATATAAAAGATATCTTTATCTTTGTTTTGCCTAATTCAGAAGGTAAAAACATTTTGTTGTTAAAAGAAAGTAACTATAAGTATAAAAATATGTTAATAAACAAAGTTAAATTATTTCAGAGATTATCTTTTTTTCAATTTGTAATTATAGTACTAATATTTAACATCGTAACTATTTCTTTAGGGATTTGTTCAATAAAATTAAATTTATCTTTAGTAATATGGTCTTGTATAATTTTTTATTTTTCTCCATGGTTACATATTTATGGTGAGGTATATAATACAGATTTTTATTTTACTAATTATCAAGAAATCCAAGAAAAATCAATGTTAAAAAGGTTTTATAGTAAATTTTATAAAATTCCGAGAAAATTATTTGATTTCATGTATGGTTTTATAATATTTATTAGTTTTTTGGACCTTGATACTATTTTGATTTTTGTTTTAAGTAATACTTTCTACCTCTTACTTTTCGCCTATATAATATTTGTGAACATAAACAAAGGAGAGAATTTTTTCTATGGAAAGAACCTATTTTAATAATAAGACTACTATTATCAAAATTATACTTCCTCTTATATTTATATATATTTTATCAATAATAACTGGATTTTATTTTGATGCAAGAAATGCTACAGAAATATTTGTATGCCTTACTTAGCAATAATTTAAGGAGGTTATTTTATGTTTGAGATAAATAATTTAAGCTTTAGCTACGAAGATAAAAATATATTTGAAAAAGCAAATTTTTCAGTAGAAAAAGGTGAAAGAATTTGTTTATTAGGAGAAAATGGAGCAGGAAAGACAACTTTTTTAAGAATTTTATCAGGAAGTTTAAATGCAGAGATGGAAATAAGGTTTAATAACAATAGATATAATAGTATACGTGAAATTATAGATAAAATAGGATATGTTCCAGATAAACCACATTTGTATGATTTTTTAACAGGTAAAGAAAACATAGAATTTTTGTTGAACATATTTAATGTCAATAATAAGTGGGAGGAAATTCAAGAATTATGTAGAAAATTTAATTTACATAATGACTTAGATGATTTAGTGAAAAATTATTCATTAGGGATGAAGCACAAACTTTATCTTATTTGTATATTAGTAAGGGATATAGATATTTTGCTTTTAGATGAACCATTAAGTTCGTTAGATATTGACTCCCAGAAAATTGCTTTAGAAAAATTTAAGTTATTTACTGATAAAGGTGGCATAATAATATTTTCAACCCATATTGAATCAATTGAACAAAACATAGCATCAACAAAATATAAAATTGTTAATAAAAAATTATATAAATTAAATTAGGAGACTTTTTTATAAATGGATATAATTTGCATTAGCTCCAGTTTCAGAATTTGATAACATCTTCTTAATAGTTAAACAAAAAATTACATATTGTCAAAAGATTATAAAGGATAGCAATTTCAATCTATATAATTTTTGGTTAGGGGGGCAGGCATGAAAAGACAAAAATTAGCGGATATTTTATGGCTTTTAGTAATGTTAAGTGGTTTTATCATCTTTCTAAATGGTATTTCATTTTCTATTAAATATATAAATACATTTGCATCGATTATATTCACCACTTCACTATTATTTTTACCCTACTTTAAAAGGCCGAATTTATGGACTAAGGTCATAGCTTTTATAGGCTTTATATATATATTAATCGTTACAATGTTAAAGTATTCACTGATAAGAATACCCTTTTTAAGGTTCATAATTGTAATACCTGTTTTTTTATCTATAGGAGTTCTTATTATTAACATATTTTACCCAAGGCTTTTTAACGATAATAAAAAGGTTAAACATAAAGGTTACAATATAGAAGAAGTAAGTAATAAAGATGAATATGTTTTAGAACCTAAGCCATTGAAAAAACACCCAATTAAAGCTACGATACTATATTTTTTATCTCAGTATCTATTATGCTTTTTAAATCCTTTACAGTTATACCAGATGCTTTTAATGTTTGTAGGTAATACAGTAGCAGTAATCAGAGGGGATGATGAAAGCTATGATTCTACATATAAGCAAAAAATAGAGTATAATTTACCTTTTTTAGGTGAGTGGATAGTCTATAATGGAGGAACCAATAAAGAAAATTCTCATTCGTGGGATATTATAAACCAAAGATATGCCTATGATTTTATAAAGATAGACTCTAATAGATCTTCTCATAAAAGTGATGGATATAGTTTAGAGGACTATTATTGTTATGGAGAACCAATAGTAGCACCGGCCGATGGCCAAGTGGTGGAGCTAAAAACTAATGTGGCAGATGCAAAAAAACCTGGAACCATGCTAATAGATTTTTTATCCAAAGATATAAGAGGTAATTATGTAATTATAAAGCATGCAGAGGATGAATATTCAGTTATAGCCCACCTTATACCAAATAGTATTGTAGTCAAAAAAGGGCAGTATGTAAAAAAAGGACAATTACTTGGAAAGTGCGGAAATTCAGGACATTCAACAGAGCCCCATTTACATTTTCATTTACAAAATAAGCAAAGTTTTTATTTTGCAAAAGGTGTTCCAATTAAATTTAGCAACATACAGATAAATGGTAATTATCATAGTGAAGCATTTATAAAGAGAAATGATAGGGTAAAGAACATTTCGTAGGGATGTATATTATGAAAATTGATAATATGATAAAAATATTATGTGGTTAACATACCATATATTTCAGAGAAATTTTGGGAGGAGATTTATCATGGCTAAAACATATTATATTTCATATACAATTAGTTTATTTGCCCTTTTATTTAGTATTAAGTTCCCGTCAGGAATTTATTTGGGGGAATTATTTGTTAAAAATTATTATAATAAACTGGTTATAGCCGGTATATTTATATTGAGTTATTATTATTCATTAAAAAGTGTTAAAAAAGTTAACAAAAGGTATTTTCAGTTATATACCGTTATAGTATCAACTTTAATCTTTATATCTTTACTAACAAACTTATTTTGGTAGGTGATATAAGGTGGGATCATATGTTTTAAGGATAAAAAAGAGGTATTTATTGATTTTTTTACTAGTTTTATTGTTGCTGGCAAATTCTATAGAATTTATGATTTTTGGCTTAGAAAAAAATGAAGAGAGAATAAAAGAAGCAATAGAGGAATATTTAAAAGAAGGTGTGATAACTGAAGAGGAAGCTTTACAACTAAAAAGGGATTTTGAAGGAGGATTAAATAATGATTTAAGAGTAGTTATTTTAACTACTTTTACGTTGATAAGTTCTATTATAGGTTTGATTAAAATCTTAATTAACTCTTTTATATTGTTTACATCCGGTATAATATCTAAAATAGAAGAAAACTATTCAACTTTTTTAAAAATCTTAGTATTAGCATCCTTCCCAATTATATTGATAAGAATATTAGAAACAAGCTTAGGAACTAATTTTAACTATGTAATAATCTATATAATAAAACTTTTATTTATTGCCTATTTATTGGGTTTTTACTCAACCAACAAATACAAAATAGTTGCTTCACTATCATTATTCACTTTATTTAATTTAATTATATTTAAAATATCTAATTTAACTCTATTTTAAAATAAAATTTTCTCAATTGTTTATTGAAATTTAATAATTTTGTGCTATGATAGAAAAATAATACTTTCATAGACTGTGGGGTGCTTAATTTGGATAATATAGTTTTGACAACTGAGAACTTAACTAAAAAGTTCAAGAAAAAAACAGTAGTGGATAATTTAAATATCAGTATCCAACAAGGGGATATTTTTGGTTTTTTAGGTCCAAATGGTGCAGGTAAAACTACTACTATTAGGATGTTAGTAGGTTTAATTAAACCTACCTCTGGGAAAATAACTATTTTTGGAAAGGATTTACAACAAGATTTTACTGAAGTTATTAAAGATATTGGAGCAATTGTTGAAAATCCGGAGCTGTACCCTTTTTATACAGGGAGACAAAACTTAATCCATTTTGCCAAGTTATCAGGGGAAGTAGATAAAAACAGAATTGAAGAAGTAATTAGGTTAGTTAGATTGGAAAATAGGATTGACACTAAAGTTAAAACATATTCTTTAGGTATGAGACAAAGGCTAGGATTAGCCCAAGCCTTACTAAACCGTCCTAAACTTTTGATATTAGATGAACCGACTAATGGTTTAGATCCTCAGGGTATGAAAGAAGTTAGGGAGATAATAAGTCATTTAGCCCGTGAAGAAAAAATAACTATATTTATATCTAGTCACTTGCTCCATGAAATTGAACAGTTATGTAACAAGGTAGCTATTATCTCTAATGGTAAATTAGTGGTACAAGGGAAGGTAGAAGAACTACTATCTAAAGATCAGCAAAGGGCCAACATAGAGGTAGATAATGTTTCAAAAGCTATGGAAATACTCAATACCCTTCCCTTTGTACAAGAAGTAAAATCAGTAGATAATAAAATAAAAGTTAAATTTGTAGGGGATTCTCTAGGAAAAATCAATAAACATTTAGTACTTGGTGATATTGAAGTTAAATCTTTGGTAAAAGAAAATGGTCAATTAGAAGAATTCTTCCTTAACTTGACAGGGGGTGATCAAATTGCCTAAATTAACGACATTGATCGGCTTAGAAATTTCTAAAATGCTTCATAAAAAACGAATATTATTTGGTCTATCTTTTTTAATTTTGGTCTATATATTAATGGCCTTTGGAATATCAACTTTAGCAAACTTTGAGCAATCAGATAATCAAATACGGAGAGCTTTCCTTGAAGAAGAGCTTAAATTTTATCAAGAACAGTTAAATAGAACTGGGATATCAGAAGAAGAAAAGGAACATCTAAAAGGAGTTATAGAGGATATACAGTTACAGCTTGATTTGGGTTATGAAAAAGCTAGGGAAATTCAACTTAAAAGGGAGTTAGAGACTGTAAATAATATCATTGCCGATGAAAGTTTACCCCCTGAAGTCAGAGAATCTTATAAGGCATATAAAGAAATCTTAGAAGCGAAAATTCAATATGGGGAAAACTCAGTTGAAGTTCGAAAACTGGAATATAAGCAAAGGCTTAAAGATATCGAGGAAACTTTAGCAAATGAACAAAATCTAACACCTGTGGAAAAAAGGCGTTTAGAATCAGAACAAAGGGAACTTCAACTGAGGATGGAACAATCTACTGTAGATAATCAATGGAATGCTTTTTCCCTACTACTCAATTACATTGTTGATACTAGCAGTTTTTTCTTGCCCTTGATTATAATACTAGTTGCGTCTGAAGCTATCTCGGGAGAATACAGTTTAGGAACAATTAAATTACTATTAATCAAGCCTGTAACCAGGATGAAGCTATATATTTCCAAATACATTGCTTTAATGTTATACGGTGTTTTTGTATTCTTTTTCATTAGTGTCGTAGGTTATTTTATTGGTGGTTTTTTCGTCGGTTTTGGTGGATTTTTTGATACCAGAATTGTAGGTGGAGTAAACTTAGGAAGGGAATTTGGGTATATGATAGATTACTCTTCCGCATATTTAATAACTAATTTTAGATATTATTTTCAAATTTTATTTTTACTACTAATAGTCATGGCAGTATTTATTGCTTTCAGTATGCTAATTTCAGTTTTCACTAAAAGTGCTACTATCAGTTTAGTAGCAACTATGGGGTTAATAATTTTCGGAAGTATCATTAGTGGGATTTTTAGTCAATATTCCTGGAGCAAATACCTATTAATGCCCCACTTTGATTTATTAAGACACCTTGAAGGAAGGTTTATGTATTCAGGGGTAAGTTTAAATTTTTCAATTGCTGTAATAGTTATTTATACGGTAATTTTTATGGTAGCTGGAATAGTTAGCTTTAAAGAAAAAGATATTCTTTAAAGAATAAAAGTATAAAAAGTAAAGGGTTTATTAGGTTAACAAGGCAAATAATTAACCTCAATAAACCCTCTTTAATAATATAGAACAGATGTGAATTGATATGCAAAAAAGGATAAGAGATAGATGTGTAGAATAATAACTGGGGATAGAAGGTTGTTAAGGGGAGGGTGATTAAAGTGGAAATTGATAAGAGAATATTAGTGGTAGTACTTATAGCTTTTTTCCCAATGATAATATTCGCAGCTTTGTTAGGAATGGGTTTTTTACTTGTTATACCTAGTGTAGTTTTAGGAGTTTTTCTATTTATAGTTATCATCGAAGGAATCTTTTACCTGTTAAAAAAACTAAAAAGGGAAACAAGAATGAATGAGGAACTTTTTGAACTAAGAAAAGAAATTTGGTTTTGGGTAAACACTTTCTACTTTTTTGTTTTTGAGTTTTTTAAATTTACCTGGTTGCCAATCCCATTTATTGCCTCATTTACTTTGCCTTATCTTAATAGGGATGTATTAGAGACCTTTGATGGCTTTAAAAAGGGAGAAGTAGATATTAAAGGGTTTTGGAAAAAATATTGGAAAGACCTTTCACACTCAGGTAATTCATTTTTCGATCTTTGGGTTAAACTTTATTTAGGAGTATATTTAATCATCCGTGGCTTAGATTTTATAAACACAGACAAAGGGCCTTTAATAATATACAATTTATTAATCCTCTTTTTAGGTGTATATCTTATAACTTTATTTTATAAGGATGTAAAAGAATACTAAAATAAAAATTATATTTAAAAATCTAAAAATTAGTATTTTATATTTCCTATTGACAATAGTTAAGTTGAAGCTTATAATCAAATTAGACAAGTGAAAAATATTCTCATTCTCAATACATATTATTTTTTTAAGACGAATTGAGAATGAATATCAAAATCAATAGGAGGTATAATATGAAAAAAGTAGTAGCACTCTTATCTTTAATCTTTGTAATATTAGTTAGTGCAGGATGCACAGAACAAGGGACTAATAATTCTAATGAATTGGTAGTTTATTCTTCGAGAAATGAGACCTTTGTCCAACAATTATTGGATAAATTCCAAGAAGAAACGGGAATTACCGTTAGAGCTTTACACGCTGGAGAAGGTGTATTTAACAGAATAAAAGAAGAAAAAAATAATGTTCAAGCTGATATAATAATCGCTAACGATATTGGAGCATTAGAGCATTTAAGAATGGAAGGTTTACTTCAAGGGTACACACCAAAGGGTGTTGAAAGTATTGCTAAAGAATTTAGAGCAGAAGATAATTCATGGATAGCCCTTTCTGCCCGTACCAGAGTATTCATTTATAATAAAGATTTAATAACAGAAGAAGAAATGCCTAAAACGATTTGGGAATTAACCGATGAAAAATGGAAAGGGCAATTTGCTATTACCCGCGGTGGTAACGGTGGTATGATAGGTCATGTTTCTGCTTTGAGATATGAGTGGGGTGATGAAAAAACATCCCAGTGGTTAAGTATTATCAAAGATAATGCCGGTGCAATTATGCAAGGACATGGAGATATCCGTAGAGCAGTAGGAGCCGGTGAGTTTAAATTTGGTTTAGTAAATAACTACTATTACCATCAACAACTTAGGGAACCTGAAAATAATAACGTAGGGGCTATTTACCCTGATCAAGGTGAAGGAGAAATGGGAGCAGTAGTAAATGCTGCTGGTGTAGGTTTTATCAAAGGGGCTCCCAATGAAGAAAATGCAAAAATCTTTTTAGACTGGCTACTAAAACCAGAAAATCAAAAGGCTTTCTCATATGCTTCATTAGAAGTTCCTTTAAATCCTGAAATAGAAGCTATTCCAGAAGCTAAGAAAATAAATGAATACAAAGTTCATGGAATGTCCTTAAGAGATTTAGGAAAATACTGGTTAGATACAAGGGAATTAATAGAAAAATCCGGTCTAGATTTAGAAATCAGATAATAGAGGAGTTTTTTCAATGAACATTAAATTAGCTGGTAAAAACAATCTTTCCCATAAAATAGCTCGAAGTAACCTTCGGGCTATTTCCTCTGTGGTAAATAAGTACTGGAATAAATTATGGAAAAGGGAAGCACCCCATATCTTTTTAGTTATTATTACAACAATTACCGCCGCAATTATGGCCCTTCCCCTCTTTTATGTGGTTTACCGATCCCTTTATGCTGGAAAAGACCGTTGGATGAGGCTTTTAGATACCCGAATACCTATGTTGTTGACTAACACTTTATCTTTAACATTAGTAGTTACATTTTTTGCCGTGATAATTGGAGTTTTGTTGGCCTTTCTAGTGGAAAGGTGTGATTTACCAGGGAAAAAATGGTGGCAATGGTTATTAGCCCTTCCATTAGTTGTACCTCCTTATGTCGGTGCAGTAACATACATTATAGTAATGGGTCCTAGGGGATGGTTATATAAATGGTTAGGGGAATCCCCATTCAATATCTACTCCTTTTGGGGTGTAGCCTTTGTTTTAACGATGTTTACCTATCCCTATGTTTTTCTAATTACATCTTCTGCTATTAAAAAGATGAATGCTAACTATGAAAATGCCGCAAGGTCTTTAGGTTTATCAACTAGTAAAATTTTATTTAAGGTAAGTTTGCCATTACTAAGACCAGCCATTGGTGCTGGGGCGATTTTAGTAGCCCTATATGTTCTTTCTGATTTTGGCGCAATTGCTATGTTGAGGTACACTACCTTCACATCTGCCATTTATTATCAAATGGGTAGTTATGATAATTTATCTGCTACTGTGCTAAGTATGGTATTTATAATTTTAACTGTTGGTATATTGTATTTAGAATCTAAAACAAAAGGTAAACAAAAGTTTGTCCAGTTGTCTAGTTCCTTTAAACAAGTTGATACTTTAGAACTAAAATGGTTAAAAATCCCTGGGCTTATTTTTGTTTTTTCTGTATTTAGTTTATCCTTTTTAGTACCTATCACAGTATTGCTCTATTGGGCTAGGCAAGGGATAATGGCAGGGGCATTAGACTCACGATTTTGGTTATATGCTCTAAATAGTATTAAAGTATCATCAATAGCAGCAATTGCTTCGATGATTTTATCCCTTCCAATAGTATATCTAAAATCTAGGTATCCTTCCCTTTATACAACTGTTATCGATAAATTGAGCTATTCTGGATATTCTTTGCCGGGAGTTATTGTAGCCTTAGGAATAATTTTTATATTTAATCAATATATAAAATGGCTCTACGGTTCATATATTCTCATCAGTATAGCTTATATAGTAAGATTTTTACCCCAAGCTTTACAATCAGGGGAATCTTCTTTAAGCTTAGTTTCCCCTAGGATAGATGAGGGGGCGAGGAGTTTAGGGTACTCTTCTTGGAAAGTATTATTTAAAGTAATTCTTCCCCTTATTGCTCCAGGTGTGTTAGCAGGAGGGGCTTTAGTTTTTGTAAGTTCCCTTAAAGAGTTACCTGCTACCCTGATTTTAAGACCACCGGGTTTTGATACCTTAGCTGTTAGGGTATGGGTAGATGCCGGTGAGTCCCTCTATCATATGGCTGCCCCAGCCTCCCTGTTTTTAATATTAGTTTCTTTAATCCCCTTAAAATGGATGCTAAATAAATATTAGGAGTGAAGTTCTAATGAATGATATTGTAATAAAAAACTTGACTAAAATTTATGAAAAAGGACAAAAACCTGCCCTTAATAATTTTTCACTAAATATTGAAAAAGGTGAGATAGTTACCCTTTTAGGGCCAAGTGGTTGTGGGAAAACAACAACTTTAAGATTATTAGCAGGTTTTGAAAGAGGGGATAAAGGAAGTATAGAAATAGGAGGAAAAGTAGTTTTTGATGACAATACTTGGATACCTCCAGAAAAAAGAAATATAGGGATGGTTTTTCAAGATTATGCCTTATTTCCCCATCTTAATGTAGAAAATAATATTGCCTTTGGTTATAAAGGTAAAGATAAAAAAGAAAGGGTTAAAGAAGTATTGGAACTGGTTAATTTAACTGGCTATGAAAAAAGATATCCCCATCAATTATCAGGGGGACAGCAACAAAGGGTAGCATTGGCCAGGGCATTAACCAGGAGACCAGTTGTGGTTTTACTAGATGAACCATTTAGTAATTTAGATGCTGATTTGAGAATTTGTATGAGGGTAGAAATTAAAAGGATTTTGAAAGAAACTGGAACAACAGCAGTCTTTGTAAGTCATGATCAAAAGGATGCCCTAGCAATTTCCGACAAAGTAGTAGTTATTAAAGATGGTGAAATTCAGCAAGTAGGGACACCCCGGGAGATTTACCAATATCCTGAAAATACTTTTGTAGCTAACTTTGTAGGTCAGACCAATATCTTTGATGGAATAATGGGAGAAAATAACACTGTTATTACACCCTTTGCTAATATTAAATGTTACCATACTCACGATATTCCACCGGGGAAGAAAGTAAAAATATCTATAAGGCCCGATAGTTTTGAAGTTTGTCCTGAAGGAGAGCTGGAAGGTACCTTGATTTTTACAG
This sequence comes from Anaerobranca gottschalkii DSM 13577, assembly GCF_900111575.1. Lineage (NCBI taxonomy): Bacteria > Bacillati > Bacillota > Clostridia > Eubacteriales > Proteinivoracaceae > Anaerobranca > Anaerobranca gottschalkii. Next base: position 10,887 of record NZ_FOIF01000014.1, read on the forward strand.
TCTATGGTGGTGATACCATCGATGGTGTATTACAATTGACCAATGGTGGTTCAACTCAAAATATCCAAATCCACATTCACCCAGAAAAGGATTATAAAGTTGGGGATAAGCTTCGGGTAAAAATCCTTCCCCACTTTGTAGCTGTACTTCAAGGGTAAAAAGGATTCAAAGCAAATTAACTTATTTGTTAGGTTAATTTGCTTTTTTTAATATAAAAATAAATTATCGAAAAATAGTTGACAAAGGTTAGAAAATAATTTACAATAAAATCAATCAAAAACAATCATAAATAATCAAATTAAATCATAAAATATGATTGAAAATGAAGGTGATATGATGTTTGTAGAAGAGAGACATAGGTTAATAATAGAGTTATTGAAAAAACACCAAAGGGTAAGGGTAAATACTTTAACTGAAGAACTTGGGGTATCTGAATCAACAATAAGAAGGGATTTGCAAGAATTGGAAGAAATGGGGCTTTTAAAAAGAACCCATGGGGGAGCTGTTTTATCTGGGAAATTAGCTTTTGAGCCAACGATGGGAGAAAAAGCGGAAATTATGCAGGAAGAAAAAAGGCAAATTGGTATCTTAGGGGCTTCTTTGATAAAAGACAATGAAACAATTTTCTTAGATGCCGGTACCACTACTTTGAAAATTGCCGAATATATCAGTGCTAAAAATATCACTGTTTTAACTAATTCACTGTCTATTGCATTAGAGTTATCAAAAAAACCAGATATAAATCTAATTTTAACTGGAGGACAGTTGAGGTGGCAGACCCATGCTTTAGTAGGGCCAGTGACCGAAGAATTTATTAGAAATTTTCGGGTAGATAAAGCTTTTATAGGAACAAATGGAATTAGTGTCAAAGAGGGGATTACCACACCTAATGTTGTTGAAGCATATACAAAAAAAGCTATGATCCAGATTGCTAAAGAAGTTATAGTAGTTGCTGATCATAGTAAATTTGAAAAAGATTATTTTGTGACAATAGCACCAATAGAAAAAGTTGACTTGATAATAACCGATGATAAAACTTCTCAAGAACAAATTGAAAAATTCATAAAAGCTGGTATTGGAGTGATAACAGGTTAGAAAGGAGCACTTAGATGATTACTACAGTTACTTTAAATCCTGCGGTGGATATAACCATTGAAATAGATGAATTTAAGTTAGGAAGTGTAAACAGAGCTACTAGCAAAAGAAAAGATCCGGGAGGAAAGGGGATAAATGTTTCCAGGGTAATCAATAATTTAAAAGAAAAGACCACAGCCATAGGATTTATTGGTGGGAAAAATGGAGAATTTATCCTAGATTATTTAAATAGAGAAAATATAAGCCACGATTTTGTTTTGATAGATAGTGAAACTAGAGAGAATATCAAAATTGTAGACAGATTAAATAGAGTGTTTACTGATATTAACTTAAATGGTGAAGGGGTTTCTTCCCAATATAGGGTTTGTATAATTGAAAAGGTAAAAAAGTGGGCAGCTAAATCAACGGTTTTAGTTTTTTCAGGGAGTATACCAAAGGGGATAAATCATGGAATATACAGGGAGCTGATTGAGGTCGCCAATGGATTTAATTGTAAAACTATTTTAGATGCAGAAGGTCTTGCTTTTGAAGAAGGAATTAGTTCTAAACCCTATTTAGTTAAACCTAATATCGATGAACTAGAACAAACGTTCAAAGTAAAGTTAAATACCCCAAAAGAAGTTATAGAATTTTGTAAAGATAAACTGATTTCCCAAGGGGTAGAAATTACAGTAGTATCTATGGGGGAAAAGGGAGCAATAGCTGTCACCAAAAACCAATCATATTATGCTCAACCATTGGATTTAGATGTTAAAAGTACTGTAGGGGCTGGAGATAGTATGGTAGGGATGTTATCTATTGCCCTTCATAGAGGTTATTCTTTAGAAAAAGCCCTTAAGTTGGCTAGTGCAGCAGCGGCAGCGAGTATTACAAAACCGGGAACTGTGTTGGCTAACTTTGAAGATATTGATGTGTACGAAAAGGAAATAAAAATAATAAAGATGGGAGTTTAGATTATGGAATTAAACAAATTACTTAAAGAAAATTTGATTAAAATGGACTTAAACTCAAAAACCAAAGATGAAGTTTTAGAGGAATTGGTTGAACTTTTAATACAAGGTGGTGTTGTCGAGGATAAAGGGAAATTTTTAGAAGTTTTAAAGGAAAGGGAGAGAATTACTACTACAGGAATAGGTATGGGGATAGCCATACCCCATGGAAAGGATTCTACCGTCTTAACACCAGCAGTTGCCTTTGGGAAATCAGAACTAGGAATAGATTATGACTCTTTAGATGGGGAGCCGGCAAAATTGTTTTTCCTAATAGCAGTTCCTGAAGGTGGTAATAATGAACATTTGGCAATTTTAAGTAAATTATCGAGAAAGTTGATCCATGAAGAAGTAAGAATGAAACTTTTTGCAGCTAAAACCTATCAAGAGATATTAAAAGCCTTTGAGTAAAATTTCGCCTAAGGCGAATAAAATAAATATTTTAGGGAGGTTGTTGTATGAAAAAGCTTGTAGCTGTAACCAGTTGTCCTACTGGGATAGCCCACACATACATGGCTGCTGAATCATTGGAAAAAGCAGCTAAGGAATTGGGCTATACTATCAAAGTGGAGACCCAAGGCTCTGCAGGGGCAGAAAATGTTTTGACTGAAGAGGAAATTGAACAAGCCCATGCTGTAATTATCGCTGCTGCCACAAATGTGGCAAAAGATAGGTTTGAGGGAAAAACGATTATTGAAGTAGGAATTTCAGAAGCAATTAAAAATCCCCAAGAGGTAATTAAAAAAGCAGTTGAATCAGAGAAGAAAGATTTTGTAAAAACCGTTAAAGAGGTAAAGGAAAAAAGACCTAAAACAGGATTTTACAAACACTTAATGACCGGTGTTTCTAACATGATTCCTTTAGTTGTAGCAGGGGGTATTATAATTGCAATTTCCTTCGCCTTTGGTTATGATGCCTTCCAAGAAGGGGGACTACCTGGTGCTTTAATGGATATTGGTGGAGGAGGAGCCTTTGCTTTAATGATTCCAATTTTGGCAGGTTTTATTGCTTATTCGATAGCAGATAGGCCAGGTTTAGCCCCTGGATTAGTAGGGGGACTATTAGCTGCTAAGGTAGGGGCAGGATTCCTTGGTGGAATTATTGCAGGATTTTTAGCTGGATATATAGTTGAATTTTTGAAGAAATTATTTAGTGGATTACCTAAATGGGCCGATGGTTTAAAACCTGTACTTATCTATCCATTGTTATCTGTTTTAGCTGTTGGGTTATTAATGATTTATGTAATTGGTAAACCTATTTCCTATGTAATGGATTCACTAACCCTTTGGTTAGAGGGATTACAAGGGGCTAATGCAGCTATTTTAGGTCTGGTTTTAGGATTGATGATGGCCTTTGATATGGGTGGACCAGTAAATAAAGTTGCTTATGCCTTTGGTGTAGGATTGATTGAAGCAGGGGTAACAGCACCTATGGCAGCGATAATGGCAGCGGGGATGACCCCACCCTTAGGGTTAGCTTTAGCAACAGTATTATTTAAAGACAAATTTAATCAAGAGGAAAGGGAAGCAGGAAAAGCCGCATGGGTACTAGGGATATCCTTTATCACAGAAGGGGCAATTCCTTTTGCAGCAGCTGATCCACTGAGGGTAATTCCTTCTATAATGGCCGGTTCAGCAGTAGCAGGGGCTTTATCAATGATTTTTGGTTGCACATTGCGGGCACCCCATGGTGGAATTTTCGTAGTACCTTTTATTGAAAAACCCTTTATGTATTTAATTGCTTTAGCAATAGGATCAGTAGTAACTGCTTTCTTAGTAAGTTCATTAAAAGCTCTTAAAAAATAAAACAGAAATTTAAACACAAAATTGTGTTTATTCTCTCGACTAATATGGTAAAATAGTTTAGAATAGGTTATGTACCCTATTCTAAACTATTATTTTGTAAGGAGGAATATAAAATGTTAGAAAGAAAAATAACTGTAACAAATAAAAGTGGTTTACATGCTAGACCTGCTGCACTACTAGTACAAACAGCATCAAAATTTAGCTCAGATATAACTTTAGTTAAAGGAGCTAGTGAAGTAAATGCCAAAAGTATCATGGGTATCATGGCTTTAGGTGCAGGTCAAGGGACAGAATTAACAATTAAAGTTAATGGAGCAGATGAAGAAGAAGCACTAAATGCTTTATTAGAACTATTTAATTCAAACTTTGGGGAATAAGGAAGTGATAGAATGCTAAACGGAATAGGAGCTTCAAAGGGAATTGCCATGGCTCCCGTCCTTTTACTTAAAGAAGAAGAGCTGGTGATTCCTGAAAAAGGAGTTTCAGATCTAGAAGAAGAAATTCAAAGGTTTAAAGCAGCCTTGGAAAAATCCAAGGAACAACTAGAAAAAATAAAAGCTTTGGCAGAACAGAAAATGGGAAAAGATAAAGCTGAAATATTTGCTGCCCATCTATTAGTTTTATCTGACCCTGAACTGGTCAATACTGTAGAAAATGGAATAAAATCAGAAGGTAAAAATGCTGAATTTATCCTAGACAAAACAGTAAAAACCTTTGTACAAATATTTGAATCTATGGATAATGAATATATGAAGGAAAGGGCAGCTGATATAAAGGATGTGGGCTTAAGGGTACTTAAAAATCTAATGGGTATAGAGATGGTCAATATCAGCCAATTAGAAGAAGAAGTGATAATAGTAGCCCATGATTTAGCACCATCAGATACTGCCCAAATGGATAAAGAAAAAGTATTGGGCTTTGTCACCGATATAGGAGGAAGGACTTCCCACACCGCTATTATGGCAAGAAGTCTTGAAATTCCTGCAGTTGTAGGTTTAGGAGATATTACAACTAAAGTTAAAAATGGGGATTACCTTATCATAGATGGTGAAAAAGGCCATGTGGTAATAAATCCCGATGAAAATACGGTAGAAAAATACAAAGAAGAAAAACGGAAATTTGAAGAATATCGGGCAAGGTTATTACAACTTAGGGATTTACCTACAAAAACTAAAGATGGTAAACAAGTTGAACTAGCTGCCAATATTGGTACCCCTAAAGATTTAGCAGGGGTAATTAAAAATGGTGGAGAAGGAATAGGTCTTTACAGGACAGAGTTTTTATACATGGATAGAAGTTCTCTACCAACAGAAGAAGAACAATTCCAAGCTTACAAAACTGTACTAGAAGGAATGGAAGGAAAGCCTGTAGTTATCAGGACCTTAGATATAGGTGGAGATAAAGAAATTCCGTACTTAAATTTACCTAAAGAAATGAATCCATTCTTAGGTTATAGAGCTTTGAGAATTTGTTTAGATAAAAAAGAAATTTTTAAAACACAATTAAGGGCTTTGCTTCGGGCATCAGTTTACGGTAATTTAAAAATTATGTATCCAATGGTATCAGCTTTAGAAGAAGTTAGACAAGCCAATGAAGTTTTAGAAGAAGTAAAAAGGGAACTAGATAGTGAAGGAATCCAATACAGCAAGGATTTTGAAGTAGGGATTATGATAGAAATACCTACAGCAGCTTTGATTAGTGATATTTTAGCTAAAGAAGTTGACTTCTTCAGTATTGGAACTAATGACTTAATCCAATATTCTACTGCTGTAGATAGGATGAACCAAACAATTGCCCACCTTTATACACCATTCCATCCAGGGGTTTTACGGATGATCAAAATGGTTATTGAAAATGGTCATAAAGCTGGAATCTGGGTAGGAATGTGTGGAGAAGCAGCGGGAGAATTGCCGCTAATTCCTCTATTCTTAGGGATGGGATTAGATGAATTTTCAATGAGTGCTACTTCAATTTTACCTGCTAGAGAGCTAATTTCAGGATTAACAACTGAAGAAGCTAAGGAAATTGCTGAAAAAGCCCTTTCTTTATCTACAGCGGAAGAAATTGAAGAATATTTAAGATCTATAGTAGAAAAGTAAATTTATAGAACCCAATAGTTCTAGGAACTTTTTTTGAAAGTCATCCAGAGCTATTGGGTTCTTTTTTATGGAAGTAGAACTTTTTTTCAAACCTTTAATTTTCCATGCCATTTGGAATACTGCTATACATAATATTTTTGATATTTTCTTAGTAATCGACAAAATTCATCTTGAAAAACAATTGTAATATGTTAAAATATTTAATACATTTAGGGTAATGGTAAAATAAGACTATGGGGGTATTTTTTATGAAAAAATTATTAACTATTGTTTTTGTCTTAATCATTATTTTTAATGCAAATTATGTATTTGCATTAAACGGTTTTAGAGATGGGTATCAAGGACAATATTATTATCGAGTAACTGCTACAACAATAGCTGATGCAATTTTACCTATATATGAAAGTCAAACTCAACACACAAGAGGTATAACTACTACAGTAAGTTTACAACAAACAGTTACTAATGGTCGTAGTGCTTCAAGCTCTCTATCTATAGGTGGAAATTTTTTCCTTGAATTAAGTACTCAATTAGGACTAACTCAATATCAATCGTTTAGTACTACAACATCAGTAGCTTATACAATTGATGCGAATACTCCAACTGGAAAATACAGAATTGAACATGTTTTTCCACAAAGTAAATTAGACTATTCTAGATGGGATATGATTGAACTAACTGAAGAAAGATGGAGTATTTCCTATGCTCCAGTTAGAAATGCTGCTTACCGTCGTCTAACAAGATATTCAAATTAGCTAATATTTAATTATTCATATACCATTACTCTAAACAGATTACTAATTTGAAAGAAGGGATAAAATGGGGAAAAAAATTATTTATCTAGTAGTCTTAATTTTATTTATTTCTAGTTCTTTGGGGTGTTTAAAGGATGGTGTCCAAAAAGAAATTAAGGAAGATTTATTTATTACCTCTATGGAAAATTTTAATTTAACGATTTACAAAAATTTAAGTAATGCCAGTTATATTGTTTTCAATCTAATTACTTCGGAAGCTATTGATGAAAACTCTTTCTCTATATCTTTAGATATTGATACTCCCTATTCTTTTTCTTTAGAAAAGATGGAAATAAATGAATATCCTCAATACATTTATATGACTTACAAAGGAATAGATTGGGATGAATTTTACAGATTAGAGCGGTTGATTGAGGAAAATAAAGGAAATATTGAGAAAATATTGAAACATTCGCAGGAATTAGAAGATTACAAGAAAAAATATTTAGTAGATTATGAAACTGAAAAAACTAATCCTGCATACAAAAATTTAAATTATTATGCAGTATATATAAAATTTTCTATGGATGATGAAAAAGTAAGGGGTTTTACAGGTAAAGAAAAAATTGAAGAGGTAATTTTTTCTGTTGGAGAAAAGGAGTATAAGTTCCCTATTGGAAAAATTATTTTAGATTATCAAACCCACTTTGAAACAGCTTTCTATTTAGAAAGTTTTGTTTTAGGATTTTCAGAAAAGAAGTTAATTCCTAATTCATTAGGGGTTATAGTAATTGATAATATGGAGTTTTTAGCAACAGAAAATTTAACTATTAAAGATATCCGGTTGTTAAATGAAGGAGTAGATATTGATCAAATTAAAGTAATTTTAGAAAAAGATGGAATAGCTTTGGATACCATATTTGATCAAGAATTATCTTTAGAAAAAGGTACTAAGTTTTCACCTACTTTAATTGTTAAAGATAAATCTTTTATGAATAAGCAATTTTACTACACAACATTAGTAGTAGAAATAGAATACGAGTATATGGGAAATGTTTATTATCAATATTTTACAGCTAATTATATGCCAGGAGCTGATTTTCATGAACTATACTCTATTAAAGTCCATGATCTAGATTTTATATCATATTATAATAAGTATTTAAATTATTTTGGATTGGGTGATTAAGATGAAAAAAGTAGCAATAATTATTGGAATTATGGCGGTAATTATGCCGGTAATTTTAATAACATATATAACTTATTTAGAGATGGAAAATTATAAAACAAATGTAGATTTTAATATAACTGAAAAAAGCTATGGTTCTCCTAGTCTAATTTTTAGAAAAGATTTAGAAGAAACTGTAGTAATAAGGGGGATAATAACTTCTAATACCTTCAAATTTGTGGAATGGAATAATAATACTAGGGTAAGATTATTAGTTTCAGTAGGTCAAGAAGTGAAGAAAGGAGATATTTTATTAACTTTTAGTAATGGCAATGTAACATCTCCAGTAAACGGTCTAATCGAAGAAATAAATGTTTTTGATAATTACATTAAGATAAAAAGTTTTGAAGAACTAATTTTAGAAGGCTTTTTACCACAAAGGGATGTTAAAAAATTGGAGGAAGGTAAGGAGTATCAAGTTGATAGTAAAAAATTAAAATTACAATTCATTTCTAATATGATAGCTGAAAATGGTGTTGATAGACAAGTTAGCTTTAAGATAGAAGGGGAAAATTTATTATACGGTCAAAGGGTAGAAATAGAAATACCTACAGGTACTGTATATAATAATGTATTAGTTATCTCGAGAAAATGCGTTTATCAAAAGGAAAAAGGTGGCCCTTATTTTATTCGAAGGGTAGAGGGTAATGGTACTGTGATTGGAGAAGTCGAAGTCAAAATAGGTATAGGGAATAAGGATTACATTTCCATAACTGGAGTAGAAGAAGGTTGGTTTGCAGATCCAGGATATGCTGAAATAATGAATGTTAATATGGAGAACCAAAGATGAAAACAATAATTCAATTAAATAATATTACAAAAGGTTATAATGATAGGCAGATTTTAACTGGAATAAATATTCAAGTAAAAGAAGGAGATTTCATAGCTATAGTAGGTAAATCTGGAGCTGGCAAATCAACCTTAATGAATATTTTAGGTCTTGTAGAGTATTGGGATGAAGGAGAGTATATTTATCGAGGGATTTCTTTAAAAAACAAATATGATCATTATAAAATTCGGTTAGAAGAAATAGGTTTTGTTTTTCAAAACTATAACCTTATTTCTAGTTTGAGCTGTAGAGAAAATATCTTATTACCAACTTTATATTACGGAGGGCAAACTAAAGAACTTGAAAAATTGGCTGAACAATTAAATATCTCCCACCTTTTAGATACTTCAGTAAAAGTTTTAAGTGGAGGAGAAAAACAAAGGGTAGGTATCGCCAGAGCTTTAATATTAAACCCTAAACTTATCATCGCCGATGAACCGACGGGAAATTTAGATGAAGAAAACAAACTTATAGTTCTGGACCTTCTAGAAAAGGCCAACGAAAATGGTTGCTCGATAATTTTGATAACCCATGACCATTTGGTAGCTAAAAGGGCAAAAGTGTTATTGGAACTTAAAGGGGGAAAGCTACATGAAAAAAATTAAAAAAATATTTAAGCATTCCTTCATCATGGTTCAACGGGAAATGACCAGCTATTTATTACTATCAGTAACTATTCTACTATCTTTTTCCTTTTTACTAGGATTTTTTATGTTTTCTGACTCCTATATTTATAATAAATATAAAGAAGAATTGGCTTTGCCCCCCACTTTAGGTAGAATTGGTACAGCTAGGATGGTTGATTATCACAATTTTAGGTCAGTGGAATTAGGGGAGTATGCTACCAGAATAAGAAAAAATATTTTAATGGAACAATTAGATGAAATGGATAAGACTAACTATTTTCAATATTTTTTAGGTGCATCAGCTTTGCCCTTTTATCAAGACCAAGAACTAGCTATAGTACCTCAGCTATATTATATCCCTAATGAGTTTAGTTTTTTTTACCTTCACGATAAAAAAACCTTTGAATTAGTTTATTTAGTAGAAGGAAATGAAATTTTAAATAATCCCTATGAAGTTTTGATAGATCAGGGTTTTTATGAAATTTTAACAAAAGGGTTTAAAAAAGAAGAGGATTCTTCTTTGACAATAACTTTATCCTTTTTTACTAAAAATGGTGAAACTATCTTTAGAGATTTTAAAGTAGTTGGTGTGGTAAATAATAGAACTTTAAAAAGAGCTCATAATGACAGCACAATTTTTTACGTATCAGTTTTTCTTTCTAGTAATCTATTAGAAAAATATAACCTTAGTTATAATGACTCATACCTTTTTGTTAACTCTGAGCATATTAGGGAAGTTATTAATTTAGCTAATAACTTAAACTTAGAAAACCATTCTAGTTTTACCATTTTAAATCGCATAAATAATGAAATTAGAGGCCAACTTTTACTTAAAGGGATTGCAACTATAATTTTACTCTCTTTATTAGGGATAAATCTTTACTCTAGTTTTAACAATGTTTTGAAAGAAAGGCGATTTGAAATAGGGGTAAAGATGGCATTAGGTGCTGGGAAAAAAGATATTATCCTTCAGTTTTTCTTAGAAGGAATAATTGTAATGCTATTAAACTGTATTTTTTCAGTACTATTAGTATTAAATATCGGGGTAATCTATAAACTTATTCAAAGGGTATTTTACCAAGTTCAATGGACAATTTATTTAAGTAGTTATTCTTTAACCACCTATCTTTTTAGTGTCCTTTTCTTAAGTGTATTTTTTAGTTTAGTTTTTGCTTACCAATCTACAGAAGTTGAAATAGTTAAACATCTTAAATCAGAATAATTAGTTGTCTTCCTCATCTAAAATGATTTCTCCTTCTGTTAACCAATGCCAATATTTTTTAGGAATATTTTTTTGAAGATATTTGATATTTTTCCTTTCAGCTATATATTGGCAAGTGTAATATTCTTTCCAAATTCTATGGAATTGGTCATTAGCTATTTTTTCGAAGTATTCCTTTCCATCTATTTCGGAAAAGGAATTATCTTTATTTAACACTAATCCTTTGTCACTCCAAAGCAATCCTAAAGTATAAGCAGGATACCTTTTTCTTAAATTGATGAGAATTAAATCTGCGGTATAATGTTCTAACAAAGCTGTTCCAATGAGAAAATCCTTTTCTATTGGTACAAAGCGGATAAATCCCACCATTTTGTGGATTTCCCTTGTAACTATCCTTTTTCTTTTTATTAAAATTTTAGAAATGTCTGTTACTCCCTTTAGCCAAACTTTTAACGGAAAAGTAAGGGATTCTCTGACTCCTTCAAGGATAACTTTATATTTATCATCTTTATTAAACCTTAAATTGAAAAAGATAATTTTTAGGAACTCTTCCCTAAGGAGTTCTTTCTTTTTATGGGGGAAGGATTTGTTTAAAGCTAAAATGTCTGCCCAAGGGATATCTGAAACTGGAGTTGTTTCATAGGCAAAAAGGTTATTTTCTTTTTCTTTATAATATAGGGGTAGGTTATTAGTGTGGTAATAAAGGAACCCAGCTTTTAAGATGTCATTTACATTGTCATTAAATGTATAGATCATTCACTATCACCTTCCCCGAAATCCCAACTCAGTTGAATTGGTTCTGTTTTATTACATGCTAAACTATCGATATCACCATAACACTTTCCTTGGAATGTTAAGAAAGGCAAAGCACGTTTTAACACTACCCCGAGATTTTTCAACATTTGGGGATTAGTAATAGTAAACTCCCTTCTAAGGGCAATAATCCTTTTACCACTAATAGGTCCAATACCTGGTACCTTTAGTAAATCCCTTAAAGGTGCTTTATTGATCTCTATTGGAAATAAATGAAGGTTTTTTAAAGCAAAAGCTAACTTAGGGTCTAGATTATCTGGTAAAAAGCCCTTTTCAAAGGGTAAGTCCTCTAATTTAAAACCGTATAACCGAAGGAGAAAGTCACTTTGGTAAAGGCGGTTTTCCCTAGTTAAAGGGGTCTGTTTTTCCTTTTCTAAAGGGGTGTTAATAATTGGAGTAAAGGCGGAAAAATAGGCCCTTTTAATACCGTAGTTTTGGTATAAATTATTTACCCGGGCTAATATGTCAAAATCCCTTTCTCCAGCAGCTCCTACAATAAATTGGGTGGATTGGGAGGAATTATATTTAGATAAATATTTTTTTATAGTAGCCATAGGTGATAAAATGTCTTTTTCAAAGGATTTTAATTTACTTAACTTAGAAAGATAGGTTTCATCGGGAGTTTCACAGTTTATTGAAACCCTATTTGCCAATTTACAAGCAGTTTCAATGTGTTCATCTTTAGCACCGGGAAGGATTTTTAAGTGGATGTAACCATTATATTGATATTTATAACGGAGAATTTCTATTGTTTTTATTAATTCATCCATAGTAGTATGGGTATCTTTCTTTATCCCTGAGCTTAAAAAAAGACCTTCTACATAATTTCTCTTATAAAATTCCATGAAAACCTTTGCTAATTCCTCGGGGGAAAAACTTGTCCTTTGAATATCTCTATCCTTTCTATTAGGACAATATGCGCAATCCTTTTGACAATAATTAGTTAATAAGACCTTTAGCAGGGATATACAACGGCCATCGGGGGTAAAGGAATGGCAAACTCCATGAACTGTCGTCCTCCCTAGTCCAGATGGAGCAAATTTTTTGCTATTGGGAGTGGAAGTTGAAGCACAGACATCGTATTTGGCAGCAGTTCCTAAAATAATCAGTTTTTGAAAACTATCCATAATAAATACCCCCTTTCTATTTAAAGGTAATTTTCTTTTAATAAGTTTATAGGAATAATTAATTAAATTATATAAGAAAAAGAAATATAAATCAAACATTTGTTCTTAAATTCCCTTGATTTTTCCTAAAAACGATTGTATAATTATATTAGTAATTTCTAATATAGTTGAGTATTTGGATTGAGGTGATTTTATGGATATATTAAGATTGCAGGTAAAGGTTTTTAAAGGATTAGCCCATCCCATTAGAATTAAAATAATTCAAAAGCTAGCTAATGGTCCTTTATGTGTCTGTGAACTCAATGAAGATATTGAATTTTCCCAGGGAAATTTATCCCAACATTTAAAGATTTTAAAGGATGCCCATATAATAGATAGCAGAAAAGATGGGTTAAAGGTATTTTATTTTATTAGGGATGAAAGAATTTTAACAATGTTAGATGAAAGTAAAGATTTAATAGAGGGATATTTAAAAAGCTTCATTAAAGGATAAATCACTAGAATAGTGATTATATAAAAAACTTAAGGAGGTTTAAATTATGGTCATTAAAGTTTTAGGTTCAGGGTGTTTAAAGTGCAATAAGTTAGAAGAGGCTGTTAAAAAAGCTGTTCAAGAACTAGGCATTGAAGCTAAAGTTGAAAAGGTTCAGGATTTTAAAGATATCATGGCTTATGGTGTTATGCAAACACCTGCCCTAGTTATTAACGAAAGAGTAAAAAGTATGGGTAAAGTTCCTACCGTAGAAGAAATTAAAGAATTATTAAAATAAAGGAGAGCCTATTGGCTCTTCCTATCTTTGAAAGAAGGTGTATTTTATGGCTGGTGAAAGAAAAAAACTACTGTTAATTATTTCGGTTTTTCTTATTGCCTATTTTATCCCGGTAGACAGTCCTAGGGTACAAGGGGCAATAATAGAAGCTGTTTATATGGTAAATGACTATGCTAGAGAACATGTATTACTATGCTTAATTCCTGCATTCTTTATTGCCGGGGGATTATCAATTTTTATATCCCAAGGGGCGGTTTTAAAGTACTTTGGAGCCAAAGCTAATAAAATCTTATCTTACACCGTAGCATCCCTTTCTGGTACTATCCTTGCAGTTTGTTCCTGCACCATTTTACCACTTTTTGCTGGGATATATAAAAGGGGCGCCGGTATCGGTCCGGCAACAGCCTTTCTTTATTCAGGACCTGCCATAAATGTTATGGCCATTATAGTAACAGCAAGGGTTTTAGGGGTAGAAATGGGAATTGCCAGAGCAATTTCAGCTGTTTTCTTTAGTATAATTATAGGGCTTATTATGCACTTTATTTACAGAAATGAACAAAAGGAAGAAGGGGACCTCTTTATTCCTGAAGATGAAGAAACCCGTCCGTTGTGGAAAAATGCCTTGTATTTTGGAACAATGGTGGGAATATTGGTTTTTGCAAACTGGGGAAGACCTATTGATGATAATGGAATATGGGCATCTATATTCAATTACAAATGGATATTAACAGGATTTTTATCGCTCTTGTTAGCATATATTCTTATTAACTGGTTTGACAAAGGGGAGTTAAAGGCCTGGACGGAATCTACCTGGGATTTTGCTAAACAAATACTTCCTTTACTTTTTGGAGGAGTAATAATAGCAGGATTATTGTTAGGAAGGCCCGGCTATGAAGGGTTAATTCCATCCCATTGGGTGGAAACTTTAGTGGGAGGAAATTCCCTTGGAGCCAATTTCTTTACCTCTTTAGCAGGAGCCTTTATGTATTTTGCTACTTTAACAGAAGTTCCCATCTTAGAAGGTTTAATAGGTGCCGGTATGGGTAAAGGTCCAGCCTTAGCTCTACTACTAGCGGGCCCTGCTTTATCTTTACCTAATATGTTGGTTATTAGAAGTGTAATGGGAACTAAAAAAACAATTGTCTTTGTATCATTAGTAATAATAATGGCAACAATTGCCGGCTTAATTTTTGGTACATTTTTTAATATATAGAGGAAGGGAAAACCTTCCTCACAGATTGAAGACAAACTATAGACAAAGTCATCATTAGCTGTGGTAATTAAACAAAGATACGATTAAGTTGAGGAGATAGATTTAAGAGCTGATTAGATAAAAGGAAGAAGGGGAGAGGAACAGGACGTTCCGAAAGCTCTATTGAGCCATGGATGGCGAATTAGAGCGGTACCCTTCTTCCTTTTAGATAGAAGCCTTAAATCTCGACGGAAACTTTGTTAAATTGTTTAATTACCACAGCCTTTTAAAAAAGACTTTATCTACAAACTGAGAGGAAGGGAAAACCTTCCTCATTTTTTTATTGTTCTATTTAGCTAATGATGTTAAAATAGTAATATAATTCTAGTAAAGGAGGGAAAATTTTGAACAGCAAAATATTAAGAGTACTTTTAGTATTTCTCTTAATTTTTGCCATTGTGGGATGTACCAGTGATAAGCAAGGTCCCCAAGAGACCTATAAGAATATAGATGACACTGTAACCCATGGCCAAAATTACGATGGTAGTTTTAGTCGAGAGGGTATCCAAGAAGTAACATTTGAAAATGGTGTTTTTTATCAAATTTTTGTTTACAATTTCCGGGACTCTACCGGTGATGGTGTAGGGGATTTAGGGGGAATAATCGAGAGTTTAGACTACATTGAAAGTTTAGGTGTAAATGGAATTTGGTTAACCCCTATAACCCATGGTGCCAGTTACCATAAGTACGATGTGGTAGATTACTATGCAGTAGACCCAGAATTTGGGACTATGGAAGACTTTGAAACCTTAATATCAGAAGCCCATAAGCGGGGGATCAAAGTCATTATTGACCTGGTAATTAACCATACATCAGATAGACATCCATGGTTTAAGGCGGCAGCTTCAGATCCAAATAGCAAGTTTAGAGATTACTACATATGGGCTGCCCATGATGAGCCAAGGCCCGGTAGTGGTTGGCGACATTTAAGTGGAACTACTTGGTTTTACCTTGCCCATTTTTGGGAAAGGATGCCAGATTTAAATTTTGATAATCCAGCTGTTAGAGAAGAAGTAAAGAGGATTGCAAAATTTTGGTTAGATAAAGGGGTAGATGGATTTAGACTAGATGCTGCTAAACACCTTTACTCCGATCCTGCTAAAAACCATCAGTTTTGGAATGAGTTTTACCAATATCTAAGGACATTAAAGGAGGACGTATACTTAGTAGGGGAAATTTGGGACTCCCCTGAAGTAATCGCCCCTTATTTTGCCAATGGCTTGAATGCTAATTTTAACTTCCAAATTGGTGGTAGGGTAGCATCATCCATTAACTCCGGTGTAGACAATTTGGGTAAGGAATTAGACAGAATATATAAGCTCTATAGAGAACACAACCCTGACTTTATCGATGCACCTTTCTTATCTAACCACGATACCAGAAGGATTATGAGTGAGTTTGATTACGACTTTGAGAAAATGAAAATGGCTGCCAATGTTCTATTGAGTTTACCAGGTGACCCGTACATTTTCGCCGGTGAAGAAATAGGTATGATTAGTAATGATAACCATATGGATATTAGAGAACCCTTTAAGTGGTATAAAGATACCGGACCAGGTCAAACAACTTGGCGACCCAATGCCTTTAACAGTACTGAGAAGTGGTCACCTTCAGTGGAAGAACAAGATAAAGACCCTAACTCATTGTTAAACCATTTCAGAAAGATGGTTAACCTAAGAAATAGTCATTATCCCTTGAGGTATGGAAATGATTTTCAATTGGTGGAAAACAACAATCTTACAGTATTAAGCTTTATAAGGGAGTATCAAGGTGAAAGGGTATTGGTTGTTCATAACTTTTACAGCCAACCTCAGACCATTACAGTAACAGTTGAAGGAACCTTTACTAATTTTAAAGGGACAAAATCGGGGGCAAACTTTACCCAAAGGGGTAATGAAATTACCATAACTATCCCACCCTTATCATCGATGTTTATTTATTAAATTAGGTTTTATTAAAGGAAGAAGGACATCTAATTCTTCTTCCTTTTCTATTTGTCTTAAAAATTTAGCGATTATAACTAAACATATAAATGTAATTTCTTCATTTTGGAACTAAGATTGTACTAGACAGGCAAGTGGTTTATAATAAATTAAAAAAGGGTTTTTGAAACTTAAAAGACTAAAGTGAGGTATGGGATATGATTTTCATATCGACGGCAATGTATGTAGAGGCACAAAAAATAATAAAAAAGCTCCGACTAAAAAGGGATAGGAGTATAAATAAATTTGAAGTTTTTAAAAATGACCAAATAACATTAATAATAACAGGGGTTGGAAAAGTTAAATCTGCAGTTGCTTTAACATACATTTTATCAAGGGAAGTAGTAACCCATAGGGATATTTATATTAATTTTGGAATATGTGGTACAAAGGATAGGGAAATTCCTAAAGGGGAAATTTTTTTGTGTAACAAAATAAAGGATAATGAAACAAAGTTTACCTATTATCCAGACATCTTATTACAACATCCCTTTAAAGAAAGGGCAATTGAAACATTTTCAAGGGTAGTTGTTCAGGAAGAGGTTAGCCAGTGTTTAGTAGATATGGAATCCTCTGCCCTATATCAAGCTGCATCGGTATTTTTAAAACCCCATCAGATATTTTTTGTTAAGGTAGTTTCCGATTATCTCAATATAGAAAATATAGATAAAGAATTTATCCTAGATATAATAGATAAAGGGGTAGATCAAGTTATAGAATGGATAAATGCCATTAAAGATGTTTTTAATTATCGAAGGGAAGTTTTAACAAAGGGAGAAGAGGAGCTGCTAAAGAAAGTAGTAGAGAACTTAAAGATGTCAGTAACAATGGAAAATGAAGTTAGAAAACTTATGATCTACTATAAGCTCTTTAATGATGATCTAACGGAAATTATTGATAAATACTTGAATATTCAATGTGAATCAAAACAGGAAGGGAAGATGTATCTTGCAGAACTTAAAGGAAGAATTATTTGCTAGACCTTTTTCCCATATCTATGTTGAAAAAAAGGCACTGGAATATAATTTGACAGAGGAGATTTTAAGTAGGTTTAAATCATCGAAAGTTGTTGAAATAGAACATTATAAAGATGTCTTTTCCCGGGGAAATCAAGATTTTTATTTACAAAAGAAAAGTCCCAAACTAATACTTGCAGTAAAGGAAGATAACCTAATATATAAGGGGGCTGAGGTTTGCCAAGACTTTGGAAATAAACACTTTTACTATACTTCCATAGTGATGAATTGTATCTATGATTGCGAATACTGTTATCTTCAAGGGATGTACACATCTGCAAATATCGTTCTTTTTGTAAATATCGATGATTATTTTGCTAAGGTAAAGGAGCTGTTAAAGGAACATCCTGTTTATCTGTGTATTTCCTATGATACAGATCTTTTGGCCTTTGAGGGATTAACAAATTATGTAAGGAAGTTTATCCAATTTGCCATGGAAAATAAGGATTTAACAATGGAAATAAGGACAAAAAGCGGAAATTTCAAATCGATAAAAGATATTGAAGTTCAAGATAACGTAATTTTAGCCTGGACCCTATCTCCAGAGGGAATAATAAAAAATTATGAAGATAAGACACCATGTTTAGAAAGAAGAATTAAAGATATTAAGGATGCTTTGGACAAGGGGTGGAAGGTCAGGCTTTCCTTTGATCCAATCCTATATATCAAAAATTGGAGAGATGAGTACAAGACTTTAGTAGAAGAAGTTTTTAGCAAGATAGATGGTGAAAAAATACTTGATGTCAGTATCGGCCTTTTTAGGGTATCAAAGGATTACCTAAAGGTGATGAGAAAGCAACGACCTAATTCAATTGTTTTAAATTATCCCTACCATACTTTTGCAGGGGTATGTAGTTATGATAGGGAACTGGGTAAAGAAATGTTAGCGTATCTTTACACTTTGTTAAAGACCTATGTTGATCAAGGGAAAATATATATGTAAAGGGATGATAAAATGAAGGCAGCGATAGTTACAGGAGCCTCATCGGGGATAGGTTTTGAAATAATCAAGGTTTTATTAGAAAAGGGATTTAAAGTATATGGATTTGGAAGGGATTTTTCCAAAATAAATTATCAACATCCAAACTTCATCGAGGTTGTTTGTGATTTAATGAATATAGAGGCTCTATGTGATAAAGTAAAAGAAATACGGAAAGGTGAAGAAATCTTTGTACTAGTAAATAATGCCGGTGTTGGATATTTTGGTCCCCACGAAGAGCTAAATCCCAAAAAGATAGCTGAGATGGTAAGGACTAACTTAGAAGTACCCCTTACTTTAACTCAACAACTTTTAAGGGATTTAAAGAAAAACAAGGGATATATAATAAATATTTCCTCCATAACTGCTAAAAAATCCAGCACCTATGGTTGTGCCTATGGAGGGACAAAGGCAGGTCTTACCCATTTTGGCAACAGTTTGTTTGATGAGGTTAGAAAGTATGGGGTAAAGGTTGTAACCATCCATCCCGATATGACTAAAACAAACTTTTATAGAAATGCAAATTTTGAAGAAGGTAAAGGGGAGGATACCTATTTAGAGGCAAAGGAAGTGGCAGCTTTTATAGATTTTATCCTATCCCAAAGGGAAGGAATTGTAGTAACAGATGTGACAATAAAACCCCAAAGGCATATGATTACAAGAAAATAAATAAAGGATTTATCTTTAGAAATTATTGTAATTTTGTTATCCATAGCATATAATTATAGATGTAAGCTACCCTTTTAGGGAGCGAAACTTATTGATCGGAAAATTAACAAGTACTGCTCTGATCCGTTAGGACCGAGACAGGTAATAATACCCCTTAAATAAGGGTTTCTTTGCCTGTCTATCCCTAGGGATAGATTTTTTAGTTTAGGGGTGATTAGGTGAAAATTGCTTTTGTTGGTGCTGGGAAAGTTGGAAGGGTATTCGGTTGGTATTTGAAATCTAAAGGTTTAAATGTCTTAGGATATAACAGCCGAAGGTTAGAATCAGCTAAACAGGCAGCTTTAGAAACTGATAGTAGGGTACTATCTTTAGAAGAAGTAGTAGCTTCTGGGGAAATTATCTTTATAACCACATCTGATAAAAGTATTGGGGAAGTTTGTAATCAAATAGCTAAAGATTACCGATTTAAAAGGGGACAAACAGTTGTCCATATGTCAGGGGGATTAGGCTCAGATATTCTCAGTTCAGCGAAGGAACAAGGAGCTAATATTTTCTCTCTACATCCCATGCAGTCCTTTGCTAGTATAGAAAAGGGTAAAGAAGAAATAAAAAATACTTTTTTTACCTTTGAAGGTGATGGAGAAGAAAAAATTATCATCCAATTATTAGAGAAAATAGGTAATCCTTATACAAAAATAAATTCTAGTAGCAAATCATTGTATCACACTGCTGCCTGTATTAGCTCAAATTATTTAGTTACTTTGACAAATATAGCCAAAGAAATTTTAAAGAAAATTGGCTTTGATGATAAAGATGCTTTAAAAGTATTATTGCCTTTGATGAAAGGGACGTTAGAAAACATTGAAAAATTAGGTATAGAACAGGCTTTAACAGGACCTATTGTTAGAGGGGATTATAATACAGTCCAAAACCATTTGCAAAATCTTGAAGGATTAGGTGATATCGGAAAAATTTATATATTATTAGGTAAAGAGACAGTAAAGTTAGCACAAAAAAGAAATTTAGCTGGAGAACAAATAGAAAGTTTAAACAGATTATTTGAAGGGTGGGAATAGGATGAGTGAAAAAAGGGAAAAGAAGTTTACTGTAAGTTCTTTTTTGGATAGTAAAGAAAAAGGTGAAAAAATAACTATGTTGACAGCCTATGATTATACAACAGCAAAGCTGTTAGATGAAGCTGGTGTAGATAGTATTTTGGTAGGGGATTCCCTAGGTATGGTAATGCTGGGCTATGACTCTACCTTAAAAGTTACCTTAGAAGATGTTTTACACCATACCAAAGCAGTAGTCCGGGGTTGTAATAGAGCCATGGTTATTGCCGATATGCCCTATTTAACTTACCACATTTCCGTTGAAGAAACTGTGAAAAATGCAGGAAGGTTAATCCAAGAAGGAGGAGCCCATGCAGTTAAATTAGAAGGAGGAGAAGAAATTCTCCCGATGGTCAAAGGTTTGATTAGGGCTCAAATACCGGTATTAGGTCACTTAGGTCTAACACCCCAGTCGGTAAATATGATGGGGGGATATAAAGTTCAAGGGAAAAGTGAAGAGAGTGCAAAAAAAATCTTGAGGGATGCCAAACTCTTAGAAGAAGCTGGAGTTTTTGGTATAGTATTAGAATGTGTACCAGACAGATTGGCTGAACATATCAGTAAATCATTAAAAATTCCTACAATAGGAATAGGTGCTGGAGCAGGCTGTGATGGTCAAGTTCTAGTAATACAGGATATGTTAGGTATGTACAGCAACCTCTCCCCTAAATTCGTAAAAAGATACAAAAATATTGGTGAAGAGATAAAGGCAGGGGTTAAAGAATACATTAAAGAAGTTAAGGCTGGTTCTTTCCCAGAAGAACAACATACCTTTAAAATAAGTGATGATATCTTAGAAAAGCTTTATTAAAGGAGAGTAGCTATGAAAATTATTGAAAATCCCCAAGAAATGCAAAGTTTTATAAAAGAACAAAAAAGAGCAGGAAAGACCGTTGGATTTGTTCCTACAATGGGATATTTACACCAAGGTCATCTTTCTTTAGTGGAAAGGGCAAAAAGGGAAAATGATCTAGTTGTTGTCAGTATTTTCGTCAATCCCACCCAGTTTGGTCAAGGGGAGGATTTTGATATCTACCCTAGAGATTTTGAGCGGGATAAAAATCTTTTAGCTAAGTTAAATATCGATGTCCTTTTCTATCCTTCAGTTGAAGATATCTATCCGTCAAATTACAAAACCTATGTAGAAGTTTATGATATTACCGACAAACTCTGTGGAGCTTCAAGGCCTGGTCATTTTAAAGGTGTTACTACTATTGTTACAAAATTATTTAATATGGTACTACCTGATAGAGCTTATTTTGGCTTAAAGGATGCCCAGCAGGTTTTAGTAATAAAGCAAATGGTCAAGGACCTAAATTTCCCCATTGAAATTGTCCCTTGTCCAATAGTCAGAGAAGAAGATGGGTTGGCTATGAGTTCTAGAAATGTCAATTTAAAACCCCATGAAAGGGAGGCTGCTTTAGTTTTATCTAAATCCCTATTCGCCGCTCAAAAACTAATTTTGGATGGAGAACGGGATGGAGATAAAATTAAAAAGTTTATTGCAGAGAACATTTCCAAAGAACCTTTAGCTAATATCGATTATGTTAAAGTAGTTTCAGCGGAAAACTTAGAAGAAGTAAAAGAAATAGAGGGAGAAATTCTAATTGCCCTAGCTGTGAAAATTGGAAAAGTAAGGTTAATTGATAATATTATGGTGGAGGTTTAAAGAAAATGTATATTACTATGTTTAAATCAAAAATCCATAAAGCTACTGTAACTGAAGCTAATTTAAATTACGTTGGTAGTGTAACAATTGATAAAGATTTACTAGAAGCTTCTGGAATCTTACCCCATGAGAAAGTACAAATTGTCAACAACAATAATGGAGCTAGATTAGAAACCTATGTAATTGAAGGTCCTAGGGGAAGTGGGGTAATTTGTTTAAATGGTGCTGCCGCCCGTTTGGTGCAGCCAGGGGATGTAGTGATAATTATTGCCTATTGTCAGTTAGATATGGAAGAAGCTAAAAATCATCAACCAACTATAGTTTTTGTAGATGAAAACAATAAAATAACTTCTATTGAAGGTAAAGAAAAACACGGGGAAATTCGCTAATATAGCGTAATTTTAATGTAAAAAAGAAAAGGTCATAATTTATTGGACAAAGCAATAAATTATGACCTTTTAATATTATTTGTAGTATGTAATTTTAAGCTAATTCTTCGAAATATTCTTTTCCTACGCCACACTCTGGACAAAGGTAGTCCTCTGGTAAATCAGCAAAAGATGTACCTGGCTCAGCTACTCCTTCTTCACCTAATTCAGGGTCATAGATGTAACCACAGATAGTGCATTCCCATTTTGACATAATCTGTCACCTCCTTGTTATTAACATTACTTTATCAAAAATTAAAAGAAAAGAAAAGGGTATTTATAAAAATATTTTTTTTTATTATAATATTTTTATGCTTTATAGAAATTGTCACTAGAAAGGTGGAAAAATTAGTGGGAATCACTGTTTCAGAAATATTAAAAGCAACTAATGGAAAATTACTCCGGGGAAGGGGAGATTATCTTTTTGATAAGATATTTTATGATGTAATCAAAGATAGTAACATCCCCTCAAATTCTTTATACATTCCCTACATAAACAGTTATAGAAACATCGATACAACTTCCAATATAGCTAAAATGGATCAGGGAAGGGTATCAGGGCTGTTAATAGATAAAACATTGTTGGACTTAGATTTTTCTAATTTTCCCAATGTAATTTTAGTAGATAATTTAGAAGAAGGTGTATTGAAAATAGCCGGTTATCTCCGGGAAAGGGAAGGGTATCCCATAATAGCGATAACTGGAAGTTCAGGAAAGACTACTTCAAAGGAACTTATTGCCAGTATTTTAGAAACTAATGGTATACCTTGTAAAAAAACGTTGAGAAATATTAATGGTTACGGGGGAGTATCTACAACGATTTTTTCCTTAGAAAAAAATCAGTGGGGAGTTATGGAGGTAGGGGTAAATGGCCTAAAAAGGTTACCCCTTTTAGCAAAAACCGTTTCTCCAGACTTTTTGTTAGTTACCAATATCTATCATACCCATTTTGATAAATTCCCTGATTTAAGAGAAGTGGCAAAATATAAACTTTCCTTGGCGAATTTTATGAGAGGGCCTAAAAAGAAAGTTCTTTGTGGAGATAATCAGTATTTAAGGGAATATATCGATAAGAGTACTATTACCTTTGGTATAAACAAAACAAACCATTATTACTTAGATACTATTATAAGTTGTGACGAAAGGGGAAGTAATTTTACTGTTAAGGGGAAAGGAAAAACTTACCGGATAAAAACTTCCCTTATTGGGAAACACAATATTATTAATGTCATTGGTGTTTTAGCTTTAACTTTAGAGTTAGGGTTAGAAGAAAAAGGGGTAATTAAAGGTATAGAGAACTTTTCTGGTATTTATGATGATTATTATTCCACCATTAGTCTTAAAAAAGTAGGGAATTGGACTTTCCTAGATGATAGTCAGCATTTTAATTTACCGGCTTTGAAAGCGGGACTAGAGACCTTTAAAGATATCTCAAAGGTGGGAGGAGTTGTCATTCTTAGTTATGATTATAAATTTGCAAGCCTTAATTTTAATATAGAGGAGTTATTGGGAATTTTATTGGAGTACAAGGATTCCATTAAGGGTTTGATTCTCATGGGAGAACAGTGGAGAAAATGGGAAGAATTTATCCTAAAGGAAATTTGCCCGTTGACAGTGTTTTTAAAAACTAAAGAAGAAGTTTCATTATATATCAAAGATCATGTAGAAAAAGATACCTTTATTTATATGAAAGGGGACTTTCACCACCATTTACGGGGAATAATAAATATCTTAAAGGAGAATAGTTCAGATGCTTAAAGATGCCATAGACTTTATATATAGTTTTTATAACGAAGCTTTGCCTTTGATAAAATTTGATGCCCATGATAGGGAATTCCGTAACCCCCAATATATTAGGGAATTAATAGGTGAATTTGGAGTTAAAGTAGATAGAGCTAAAAACATTTTAGTTGTCGGTAGTAAAGGGAAAGGAACTACCGCTACTTTGTTGGCAGAAATACTAAGAAATCAGGGTTATAAAGTGGGGTTATTTACCAGTCCCCATTTGGAGAGGTTTACTGAAAGGATTAAAATAAATGGAGAGGAAATTGAGGAAAATTTACTGATCAATTACATCAATCAATTAAAACCTATTGCAGAAAAAAAGGCTGCTCAAATTCCTAAACCTTATTACTTAGGGCCTAATGGGTTATTTTTAACCATTGCTTTGAAATATTTTGCAGACGGGAATACTGATTTTAATGTTCTAGAAAGTGGCAGAGGTGGCCAGTATGATGATATTTACAAAATGGGAGATTACGTTATTTTTACCCCTATTGTCTTAGAACACAAATATCGCTTAGGACCTACTTTGAGGGATGTCGTTCAGACCAAAGGATTGATAGTTGATGAAAAGACTAAAAAAGTTGTCATTTCTAAACAAACACCAGATGTGATAAAAGATTTAAAAAATTGTTTTTCTCAAAGAGTTGAGGTTTATCAGTATGGGGAAGACTTCCATTTAGAAAGCCATTTCTTAGAACAGGGGAGGAGTAGCTTTTCCGTTCATCTAAAAGGGGAAATATTTATAGTAAAATTATCGACTTTAGCAGAATATATTGGGATAAACTTAAGTGCAGCTTTGATGATGGCTAAGGAATTGCTGCCAAACTTCAATAAAGAAAAATTATTATTGTTAGAGAATATCCAATTTAACGGCAGGTGTGAGATAATAGGTTCTCAACCTTTAATTATCCTTGATGGTATGATTTGCCGGGAAAGTGCCGAGTATGTGGTAAATGCCTTTAAAAAAGCTGAACTTTCAGGGGAAAAGGTGGCTATAGTGGCAATCCCTAAAGATAAAGATTATCAAGGGGTAATAGAAGTATTATGTAAAAAATTTTCTAAGGTTATTTTAACTAAATCTATAGGAGCCCAATATCCTTTTTTTCAAGATTCAATACCCCTTGAAGTGTTGAAGGTCCGTTGTCCTATAATCTTAACAGAAAAATTAGATGATGCTTTAAAATTGGCGGAGAAAACCTGTCCAGATGTAATTGGAATATTTGGAACCCAATCTTTAATAGGAGAAGCTAGAAAAAAAATACAAAAATCCTTTGACAAAAGATAAATTTTCTATTATACTATTATTAGTAATAATTACTAATTAACATAAATAGGAGGTAGAAATTAAGATGAATGAAAAGACCCTTAAAAATTTAAAAGAAGCCTTTGCTGGAGAATCTCAAGCAAATAGAAAATACTTAGCTTTTGCTAAAAAAGCTGAAGAAGAAGGTTACATAAATGCCGCTAAAATGTTCAGAGCTGCCGCTGAAGCAGAAACAATCCATGCCCATGCCCATTTAAAAGCAATGAAAGGAATCGGTACAACTGCTGAAAACTTAAAAGAAGGTGTAATGGGAGAAACTTATGAATTTGAAAGTATGTATCCTGATATGGTGAAACAAGCGGAAGAAGCAGGTGAAAAGGAAGCATTAAGATCCTTTAAATTTGCAATGGAAGCAGAAAGGGTTCATGCTAAACTATATCAGCAAATTTTAGATAACTTAGATTCTAAAGAAGAAATGACATTTTATTTATGTACTATCTGTGGTAATGTAGAGCTGCAACCTGTAGATAAATGTTTTATCTGTGGTGCAGGAGAAAAAGCATTTAAAATTGTAGAATAGCCCTCCACTCCCCCTCAATCCCCGAATTTTTCGGGGATTTTTTTATTGCTTAGGAAAGTATAGATTGCTAGGTATGTGGATAAATGTTATTATGTAGTGGGGTGAGTTGTTTATGGCTACTGGAATAATAAAACAAATATTTGAAGATAAATGGGGAGAGTTTAAAGAAAAATACCCAATTAGGCCAACAGTATTGTCAGAAGTAAAAAAGATGCTAACTTGTAAAGATATGAGTGAAGGATATAGCAAATTTTGTTGTCCGACATGTAATGAAGTCAGATATGTAGGCTTTACCTGTAAGAGTCGCTTCTGTACATCTTGTGGTCGGAAAGCAACAGAACAGTGGGTAGA